>NZ_JBQSVL010000064.1:0-19538 GCF_052376215.1 Psychrobacter sp. AOP7-B1-24 | reverse complement strand
TACCCACAACGATAAACCGAGCAAGCAAAGCAATGACAATTGTTAAACCTGCCGCGATAAATAAATTGCCAGAATAGGCAATCATCACCACCTCTAAACCGATTAGCACGAATAAAATAGCGTTCAAAATCTCATCAATCAATTCCCAAAACAAATCAATATAATGACGGGTCTTATCGCTCATAGCGAAGGCACGCCCGCGATTACCAACCATTAACCCCATCATCACCATCGCGAGTGGTCCTGATAGATGCCAATGACTGGCCAGTGCATAACCACCTATCACGCCTGCAAGTGTTAATAATACTTCCTCTTGATAGCTGTCGATACTCTTAAGCATATAATACAAAATCGCCCCGAGCACCAAGCCAAAGACAATACCACCACCTGCTTCCACAGCTAAGGTATGCGCCACGTAATCGACCGTTGGGATGTCACCACTGGATAAAATACCGAGTAATAGCACAAAGATAACCACACCGATACCATCATTAAATAATGACTCACCCGCAATGACCGTTTCTATACTTTTTGGGGCTCCCGCTGATGAGAGAATTCCCATCACAGCAATAGGGTCAGTTGGTGATATGAGCGCACCAAATAATAAGCACCAAAGAAACGGTAAGCCAAAACCAAGCAGCGGCAACATAAAGTATAGTGCAGCGGCAATAAGCATTGCTGAGACAATAGTGCCAACACAGGCAAGAATACCAATCGGCAGTTTATAGCGTTTTAAATCACTAATATTGACATGAAGCGCACCTGCGAATAGCAGCATAGAAAGCATGCCGTCTAATAACACCTCGGTAAAATCGAGTTGCTCTAATAAGCTCACTTCATAATCAATAAGCTGATCAAATCCTAAAAATCCCAAAAATATCGCACCGATAGATAAAACAATAGAGATAACCATCACGCCAATCGTGGTCGGTAGACCGATAAAACGATGATTAACATAAGTGAGTAAAGCCGTGATAGATAAAAATATTGCACTGATTTCCAGTACGGTGAGGTTGCTTGTAGAAGTCATGAAAAGGGTCTCAAGTGAGGATTAAAAGGCTTACGCTTGATGCTTATAAGCACTAAAACGGTTTGATTATTTTATCGCTATTTTATCGCTTTAATACCAGTAATGGGTATCAAATTTATGGGTGAAGATAAGATTGTCTTAATGGTGATAGTCGGGTTTGACGGATGTGGCTATCAAACGCACTAACATGATCAAAATATAGATGCTGAGCATTATTGCGTGCCAATAATTTTTCTACAAGTAAACCAAGTACAGACAGTACAAGTAGTACCCCAAGTAAGGATGACGATGTATAGTCAGTGAACGACTAAACCGATATAGCGTTGGCTATCCTTAAGATGTATGACTTATATAATTTGCAGTCGACAGCTTTGTACCCATTTTATAGCTTTTTGACTATCTTGTTCTATAATGCTTTTACTATAGTGGATGGATAAGGCTTTGACTGCGTTTAGCCTACAGCGTTGTTTAGCTCACAGGATTGTCAGCTTCAGTAATGATATCTCTCTTATGGTCATCGACTGTTATGTCACTGTTTTTGTCATAGGGCATAGGCTCAAAGTGTGGAGTTTTTTCCTTACCTGAATACTCCTTTGCCCATTGATCTGTTGTAGTAGCGGTAGTTTTTCTAAATAAATGGGGGTCATGACCTTTAAAGTTTTCTTTATTGGCAGAGGTTTTTTTGCGTGGTTCAGCATTTGCAAAAATAAGGCTCAACGGCAAGTCTAGTTGCTGTTTAGCATAAGCCTCTGTATGCTCAAAACGATCTATTAGTAAGCTAAACCAAGGTGTTTGATCTTCTAGACTCATCCCTTCAAATTCATCTTTGATGGGTAGGGGGTAGGGTAGCGTGCGATAAAAATCCCACAACGTCATGGTACTCAAGTCTTTTTTGAGAACATAGTCGTTATCTTCGGTCATAATGATGAGATTGCTGCTCTGTAAGTAGTTAATATAGGTATACCATTTGGGCAGCTCTTTGCGTCCCAGTATGCTGCGCAGTGCCCGTTCACTGACAGCTTCTCCTTTTAAATGGTAGGTGTATACTAGATTAAGCATGTCTAGCAAGCTTAGCAACGGGTGGCGTGGACAAATTTCTTCGGTCTCAAAAATAGTCAGGGTATAACTAATTTCAACACCCAATAAAATCAAATTCCATGATAGATAAATCCAAAGTAAGAATATCGGCAGTGCCGCAAACGCTCCGTAAATGGCTTCATAACTGGTAAAGTTTGCCATAACAGTACCAAATAGGTATTTCATCAATTCAAAAATGATGGCTACCAATACACCTGCTATTGCCGCGCTTTTCGCTGGTACGCGTGCTTTCGGAATGAACCAGTACATACCGATGAACCCTGCAACGGTGATACCGATGGTGACACCTCGAACCCAAATGGACCAGTCAATACCGTAGCCTGCAACCTGTTGATTCAAGAAACTCATGCTCTGAACCGCACTTGAGGCAATAAAAGCGGTACCTAATACTAACGGCCCTAGTGTCACCATCGTCCAGTAGCGCAGCATGCTTTTTAAACCACCAGAGCGGTTTTCTACTCGCCAAATCTGGTTGAAAGCACGTTCAATAGTCGTCAACGTCATGATTGTCGTAAAAAACAACACCATCGCACCAATGACCGTTAAGTTAGAGGATTTTTCAGCAAAATTGTTGATGTATTCGCTAACCTGCATGCTAGATTGTGGTAGCAAGTTGCTATAAATCACGTTATATATCTGTGCTCTGACGGAAGCAAGTGCGGGTACAGAAGACAAAATCATCAACAGTACCGTCAACATCGGCACTATTGATAGCATGGTGGTATAGGTTAGAGAGGCGGCTTTTTGTTGGCAGTTATCCTCAAAGAAATGCCCAAATAAAAAACGCAAAAACTGAAACCACCGTTGTTGTAAAAACGGGATTTTTTTTGTTAAGTTTTCCATATTTATCGTCTAACAGGTATTGTAGTGACAATAGTGTAACAAAGATTTATGGTTACCACTGATATAGAGTGTTACCCGCTACAATGTAATGTGAGGTTGTTTGCATGTGAGTGAATGACTCGGGCATAATGTGCACCTATATTGATAGTGGCATTAATGTGGATGCTTTTGTGATGAGTGGTTTGCTATGAATGATTCTCTATAAATGGCTCTACCACAAAAAACGCTATTACTATCAATCATAACGTTAATGATTTTCTGAGGAAGTGTTGCTAATGAGTCAGACTGCCCCTTACGTGTTGGTACTTTATTATTCTAGCTACGGTACGACTAAGACATTGGCATATGCTATCGCCCAAGGTATTGAGGATGCTGGTATGACGGCACGTATTCGTACTGTGCCAACTGTCGCGCCCGAGACGACATCTAGCAAGCCTGCCATACCTGATGACGGTGACCTTTATTGCACCATGGATGACCTAAAAAACTGTAGCGGTCTGGCGCTTGGTAGCCCAACGCACTTTGGTAATATGGCAGCACCCATGAAATACTTTTGGGACAACACTGTGACCATTTGGCTAGCAGGAGATTTACAAAACAAGCCAGCTTCAGTATTTACGGCGACCGGTTCGATGCATGGCGGTCAAGAAACGACATTGCTCACGATGATGTTGCCATTGATGCATCATGGCATGATTATCGTTGGCTTGCCTTATGCAGAGCCAGCGCTAAACCGTACCCATCGTGGTGGGTCGCCTTATGGAGCCAGTCACGTCAGTGGTGCGGCACACGATCAACCTGTATCTGCCGATGAGAGTGAGCTGGCAATTGCTCAAGGCCATCGTCTGGCAGTGAGTGCCAAAGCATTGGCTCAAGCTAACTGGCGTCGCTAGGCGATTTTTATAGCAGGCAGCACATAGAGCACTGACTATATAACGCTATTAATTAGGAAAAACATATATCTAATGGCTACAAACCGCTCCGACAGTGAGACAAATATGACTGCTCCAGCAAAAAAAACTGCTAAGCCTGTCAAAGTAAAAAAACCGATTGCACCTATCCGTCAGCGCTTGATGGTGACGTGGCTGATTTGGCTCGCCTATCGATTGCTGGGGCTGCCTATACTTATTAATGTATTCAACCCGAGTAGCCCTGATATCGTGGGTGGTGTCGCATGGCAAGCGCTGTGGCTAGTCCCTGCACTCATTTTGACGCCATCGATATTACGTGGACGCTCACCTTATGCGTTATTAATTAGCAGTATGTTTATACTTGTCTATCTAGGTGGGAGTGGAGTGGTATTGTTTGCTAGAGCTTACGGTAGTAGCTGGGCAGAGATAGCCGTCTATATCATTGATTTTGTGCTATTGCTGTCTATCAATTTTTGGCTGTTTATTTTACTTAAACGACTGCCTTCGATGAACAATGTGGTCAAAAAACCTCGTCAGTGAGTCAGTTTTCCTAATATAGTCAATCCTAAATAAAAGAGGTACAACTACGCGATATGGGTTGCATTTTTCTTGCTTGCTGTGCCTACGCAGACAGAGGCAGCGCAAAATGTAACCCATATCGCTGTATTTATTTTATAGTGGGTTGACTATATTCAATAAGTAGTGCTCAACAAGTAACGCTTACCAAGTGAAGTTTATTAGTTGTCAGTATAAAGTAAAAATACCAGTACCCATCGTATAAAGCTAAAAAAGCGGCGCTCTATATCGGAGCGCCGTTTTTTTATGATCTTTCTTTGGGTTCCACGAATGGACTAGTAACAACTAGCTTAGTTAAGCTTGGTTAATTCTAAATCCATTTTCTTGCCATCATTTACCTGACTTACTTTTACTGGTAAGTAGTCTAAGCTTGGTGCTAACCAAAAGCTGGTAGAGCGGCTATTGTCATCGTGGACACGGTCGACACGAACTGTATCAAAAGTACCAGCGGGTACGGTGATTTTGCTGCTGCCAGATTTTTTGAATGGGGTCTTTTCTATTTTGTCTTTTTTCGCCATGTAGTAATTACCAGAGAATTTACCGTTCAATAAATCTTGGCGAATCTGTACTTCAAGGCTCAAGTCATCAAAGGCTTGTTGCGACATGTTCAAAGTCGTTGATTTGCCTTTATAGTTACTCACAACCTTTTTAGTGCTCGAGTTAAAGTCTAGCTTATGCGTGCGACCAATGCCTAATAGCTTATAAGTAGTACTGGCTTTGCTTGGACTGACGTTGTTACCGTTAATGGTAAAGGTGCTGTTTTGTGAGGCACTTGCCACACCAGCGACGCGAGCACTGACATTGTATTTCCATGTGCTGCCTGATTTGCTTAGCGTACGAGTCGCCGTACCTTTGTATTTGTCTTCTACGGTAAAGCTATAATTGGCACTTGAAGGCTGGATGGTTTTTGCGCTAGCAATAGTGGGAGCCGCCATGCTGGCAGCGCTAATAGCAGCAATACTAGCACCTGAGGTTAACGCTGTTAACAGTTTAGACTTGCCGTTTTTTTTAGACTTACTGTTTTTGGAATTGTCAGATTTGTCTATTCGTGAGTTTTTATTCGTTAGTGAAAAACGCATAAAGGTTCCTTAGGTTAAATATTAGATCAAGTATCGTTGATATATCAATTTCTATTTATCATATTAAGATTTTTATAAACACTATAATGGTCATACCTTGTTACGTTTTCAAGAGTAGTTGCTGCCAGTGGTGTGTTGCTCTTGTATCTAATGTTGCTATCAAAACGCGTTGAGTTCATGCCGCCATACTCAAATGTCTTAGAAAATACTTATAAATTTTTAGGATTTACACTTGAAGCGAATACATCTTGCCCCCATTTTTTGATACAAGCTCAACGCTTATCTGTAATACGCTGCTTTTAGCGGCACTTGTTACAGATATCGGTATTGAGACCATTAATTCAAATAAACCCTTAATTTTAATAACCAACTTTTGGAGTCATATCGATGAACATTCGTCCTTTACATGACCGTATTGTCGTCCGCCGTATAGAAGAAGAGACAAAAACTGCTGGTGGTATCTTACTTCCTGGGTCTGCACAAGAAAAACCATCACAAGGTGAAGTGCTAGCAGTGGGTAACGGTCAGGTTCGTGACAACGGTGAAATTCGTGCGTTAGATGTAAAAGCTGGCGACAAAGTTTTGTTCGGTCAATATGCTGGTCAAACGGTAAAAGTTGACGGCGACGAGCTACTTATTATGAAAGAATCTGATGTATTGGGTGTGCTAGAAGGCTAGGTGCTTAAAAGGGTGCCTATAAGGCTATTTTAGCTAAGCACATTTATAACCATATTCTTGAATCATTTAATTGTATTCTTATACTTATTATAATAGTGGAGTAATTTAACATGGCAAAAGACGTAAAATTTGGCATTGACGCCCGTAAACAAATGATGGACGGCGTAAACGTTCTAGCGAACGCTGTAAAAGTAACGCTAGGCCCTAAAGGTCGTAACGTGGTTATCGACAAGTCATTCGGCGCGCCAACGATCACGAAAGATGGTGTATCAGTTGCTAAAGAAATCGAACTTGAAAACAAATTCGAAAACATGGGAGCACAATTGGTTCGTGAAGTGGCTAGCCGCACAAATGATGTCGCTGGTGATGGTACAACGACTGCGACGGTATTGGCTCAGTCAATCTTGCAAGAAGGCATGAAATCAGTTGCTGCTGGCATGAACCCAATGGATCTGAAGCGTGGTATCGATAAAGCGGTACGTGCAGCGGTTCAAGAAATTCATAACCTATCTACACCAGCTGATGACTCAAAAGCAATTGCCCAAGTGGGTTCTATCTCGGCTAACTCAGACACCAAAATTGGTGAGCTCATTGCTCAAGCGATGGAAAAAGTTGGTAAGCAAGGCGTGATCACTGTTGAAGAAGGTTCAAGCTTTGAAGATACCTTAGAAGTTGTAGAAGGTATGCAGTTTGACCGTGGTTACATCAGCCCATACTTCGCAAACAAGCAAGACAGCTTGACGGCTGAGTTTGAAAACCCGTACATCTTGCTAGTGGATAAAAAAATCAGCAACATCCGTGAGATCGTACCATTACTTGAGCAAGTAATGCAGCAGAGCAAACCGTTGCTAATCATCGCTGAAGATGTAGAAAACGAAGCATTGGCGACGCTAGTTGTCAACAACATGCGTGGTGGCTTAAAAACTTGTGCGGTAAAAGCACCAGGTTTCGGCGATCGTCGTAAAGCAATGCTAGAAGATATTGCGACACTAACTGGCGGTACGGTCATCTCTGAAGAGATTGGCCTAAGCTTAGAGACTGCTACTCTAGAGCAGCTTGGTACCGCTAAGAAAGTCACAGTCGGCAAAGAAAACACTGTAATCGTTGATGGCGCTGGTAACACTGCTGACATCGAAAATCGTGTTGAATCTATCAAACGTCAAGTTGAAGAATCAACGTCTGATTACGATAAAGAGAAGCTTCAAGAGCGTATGGCTAAATTGGCTGGCGGCGTTGCCGTTATCAAGGTTGGCGCAGCGACTGAAACTGAAATGAAAGAGAAGAAAGACCGTGTTGATGATGCACTACATGCAACTCGTGCAGCGGTAGAAGAAGGCGTTGTGCCTGGCGGCGGTGTTGCTCTAGTTCGTGCCATGACTTCTTTGTCTGAATTGATAGGCGACAACGACGACCAAAACGCAGGTATCAATATTCTACGCCGCGCGATGGAAGCACCGTTACGTCAAATCGTGACTAACTCAGGCGAAGAAGCGTCAGTAGTGGTTAACGAAGTGAGAAATGGTAGCGGTAACTATGGTTACAATGCTGCTTCTGGTGAATATGGCGATATGCTAGAAATGGGTATCCTAGATCCTGCTAAAGTATCTCGTTCAGCACTAGAAAACGCTGCATCTGTCGCAGGCCTAATGCTAACCACCGAAGTGATGATCACTGATTTGCCACAGAGTGATGACGGTATGGCTGCTATGGGCGGCGCTGCTGGTGGAATGGGCGGTATGGGTGGAATGGGCGGCATGATGTAATTTTACTTCTGCTACAAAGCGATTTTTCTTTGTCAGACGCGCTCAATGTACAATAGGTACTATTTTCGCTCGTCTTCCTCGACAAATCGCTTTTCGCTAAAAGTATTACCAATGTCATAAAGTCTGTTTAATCATTGAAGTCCTGTTATCGCAAGATAGCAGGGCTTTTTTATATCTAGCCCAATAGGATAGTGGGCGTTATATAGAAAAACTCCAATAGGCTGAGCTTATCGGGGTTTTTTAAAATTAAGAGATAGATGTTTATTATTAGTTTGAAAATGCTAAAATTAATAGTCATAATATAGAAACAAAATATTAGTCAAAATTATACATAAAGTAGTACTCTTATTCAATTTTTTGGAAAATTAATGAAAAAATCATTATTCATAGCTTTTGTTTCACTTAGTACCCTGTTTGTTCCATACAGTTCTAGTATTGCTCAAAGTAATAAGGTGAACGACCTCTCAAGTATTGATCAGATGTATAGCTCTAAGTTAGTAGGTACTTGGAATTGTGAATTCCGGGATATATCTGAAGATGGTACGATTATTATAGAAGGAGAGAGTTCTTATTTTTCCAATGGTCGAAGTAATGACTTTGGTACGATATCAATAGAGTACTCCAAAGAAAATATAACACTTGAATACTATTATTCTGGAACAGGTACTTGGGAGATAAAAAATAAAAAACTGTTTGAAATAACGGAAGATATGAAAATTAAGAATATTAGCCATCCATATATGGATGAATCGTTTAATCTGACTGATATTTTCCCCCAAAATATGACTGATTCTTCTACAATTATATCTCTATCAAAATCAAGTGTAGTTTTGAAAGACGATACTGATGGTGAAGTATATACTTGCTCTAAAAAAATAATTAATTAAAGAGCTCGATTTATAATCTCAAGTTACCTACATAAACTAGCTCCTAGCTAAATTTGCTATGTCTTCGTCAAAATAAAACCCCGATAGGCTGAGCCTATCGGGGTTTTATTTTGAGGTCTGAAAAATTTTATACTGATCTACTGATCCACTGAATCCCGTCTAAACGTCCACGTTTTATCATCAGAAGCGGCTGCGCAATAATAATATCCTGCCAAATCAAACTGCTTTAGTTGTTCAGCATTGCTCAGTTTGTTATCGGCGGCATACTTGACCATTAGGCCACGTGCTTTTTTGGCATAAAAGCTGATCACTTTATATTGACCATTTTTCTCATCTTCAAATCTTGGCGTGATGATTTCTGCCTTCAGTGCTTTCTTTTTTATCGCTTTAAAGTATTCGTTTGACGCTAGATTAATCAATGTTTTATCGTCGCTATCAGCCATTCGTGCATTGATAACGCCAGTCACTTCCTCGCCCCAGAACTCATATAAATTAGCACCGCGCTCATTTGCTAGCTTGGTACCCATCTCTAGGCGATACGGCTGAATCAAATCCAGCGGTTTAAGCACACCATATAGCCCTGACAAAATCCCCAGATGCTCATTCACATAGATAGCTGTGTCTTTATCCATGTGATACATATCGAGTCCAGTATAGACGTCGCCATCGAACAGGTAACCTGCAGGTTTGGCTACATTAGCAGTTGCGTCAACGGTGAATGGCTGATCCTTACTCCAGTGCCATTGCTGATTACGTTCAGCATTGAGCTGTGCTAAATCATCAGAAATACTCATCAATTCTTGCAAGTCAATTGGCTCTTTTGATTTTAGTATTTTCATCAACGCTTGTGAGTGTTCAATGAGCTCAGGCTGGCTATAGTAGTTACCCATACTGATAGGTATAGCATCTGTTTCGTTCAAAGATTTGGCAGGTGAAAGCAAAAAGTACATGGTTACTCCTTATTATAGTGAGTCAATAATCCAGATTAGCAATGGAGGTATCAAAGTGTTTATTGTTTCTATTATACGGTAGTTAGAGGGGAGAATTGACTGACTCATCACTGTTTTAGGTTTTTTATATCACGCTTAGAATATGCATAAATTTAAAGAGTTAAGAAGAGTATCGATAGGCTAGATGGTACAAAATATTGTGTATTTCTGAAAAATAAAAATTCTCAATATAACAATAAAGATTGAGAGATGACACAAATCACTGAATTTTTCTTTTACTTGTGCGTCATCATTAGACGATGAAACTTGACGAACGATATCTCTATAATAAAAAGGCATGATGAAAAACTATATATCATTTATTAAATTGATAGTTCTTTGGTCGCTCTAATGGATTAATCACGACTAGAGGTTTATGTCCCCTGTGCTTTTTAGGTGCTGAGGGTATTAATATTAACGGTAGTTGTGGGACGTAAATAAAGTCATTTGACATAAGTAAGGAGACGGTATGAAAATCGGTGTAATCAGTGCAGATATCACGAGCGAGAGACGTGTAGCCATAACCCCAGACGCAGTCAAGAAATTGCGTAAACTTGGATTTGACGTTGTCATTCAGTCAGGTGCAGGTCAAGCAGCCTATTATGCTGATGCGTTGTATCAGGCTGCGGGTGCCGACATTGCCAGTAGTCGCACTGAGGTAATCACACAAGCTAAGATCATTACTACCGTCAATGATCTACCAGCTGAAGCCATTGAGAGTTTGTCGTCTGGTCAGATTGTCATTGGTATGCTCGACCCGTATCGCAACACTCAACTTGATATTTATGCGTCTAAAGGCGTGACAGCGTTTGCGATGGAGTTATTACCCCGCACCTTGTCACGCGCACAGAATATGGATGTCTTATCCTCTCAGGCTAACCTTGCAGGTTACAAAGCCGTTCTGCTCGCCGCCAATGAGTATTCGCGTCCTTTCCCGATGTTTATGACCTCAGCAGGTACAGTGAAGCCAGCCAAAGTCGTTATTTTAGGTGTGGGTGTTGCAGGTCTACAAGCGATTGCGACAGCAAAGCGTTTGGGTGCAGTGGTAGAAGCCAGCGATCTACGTCCGACCGCTCGCGAGCAAGTAGAATCACTCGGTGGTAAATGGCTCGATGTGCCAATGAGTGCAGAAGAGGCTGAGACTGCCAAGTCTACCGGTGGTTATGCGTGGACGCCATCCGAGCAATATGTCAAAGATCAAGCGGCTGTCGTGGACAAAGCATTGAGCAACGCTGACATCGTTATTACCACGGCGCAGATTCCTGGTCGTAACGCCCCGCGTCTGGTACATGGCGCAACGCTTGCCAAAATGAAGGCAGGTTCCGTACTGATCGATATGGCGGCCGGTACTGGTGGTAACGTCGAAGGCAGCGTGCCTAACGAAACCATTACCACAGACAACGGTGTACGTATCGTTGGGGCTGCTAATATCCCCTCGATGCTCGCAGCCCAGTCTTCAGATTTGTATGCCAATAACTTAGTTAACTTTATCACCACGCTCATCACACCTGACACGACAGACGATAAAAGTAGTGATTCAGCAAGTGCATTGACGCTTACGCTAAACATGAAAGACGAGATTCAAGGAGCTCTGGCAGTGACACATGATAGTCAAGTACGCCTCGCTAAAGGCTAGGGCTTGACGGGCTAGTTTTTATAGCTCATCCCCATACATTTTGTCACCACACATTTGCCAGTAATGAATAAATTTTTAGGAGGATTAGATGATTGCCACTATTTTAGCGGCAGCGCCAGCCGGTGCGGCCATGAGTAGCACACCATTTGTAGCGATTTTCACTGTATTTGTGCTCGCTATTTTTGTCGGATACTACGTCGTTTGGGGCGTTACGCCTGCATTGCACACGCCATTGATGGCCGTCACCAATGCCTTATCAAGTATCGTCATCGTGGGTGCGATGCTACAAACGGTCACGATTGATGGCTCGATGTTTACGCCGACCAGTCTGCTTGGTGCCTTTGCGGTATTTCTCGCCAGTATCAATATTTTCGGTGGTTTTGCCGTGACGGAACGTATGCTTGCGATGTTTAAACCGAAAGTAAAAAAAGCACCCGCTGTTGAAGCCAATGCAACTGAAAATGGAGGTGATGCATGAATGATTTTTCAGCAACGATTGCGGCAAATGCAGATTGGTTCTACCTAGTCGGCGCTATCCTCTTTGTTTTAACTCTACGTGGTTTATCTAGCCCTAAGACGGCTATTCGTGGTAACCGTTTTGGTATGGCAGCGATGGCGATAGCCGTTGTGACCACATTTTTCTTAGCAGAAGGCCCTGTGCTGTGGTTAATTATCGGTGCGATGGTGTTAGGTGCCCTCGTTGGTATGTGGAAAGCGAAAACAGTCGCGATGACCCAAATGCCAGAAACAGTTGCTTTGATGCATTCGTTTGTCGGCTTAGCCGCGGTGGCGATCGCACTTGCGACGGTATTGCACACTGAACAACAGCATGGTGCCGTTGCCCGTGTAGAGCTATTTATCGGTTGCTTCATCGGTGCGATTACTTTTTCAGCCTCAGTCTTTGCCTTTGGTAAATTGGCAGCAAAAAGCTGGGCGAAAACATTGGTCGGCGGCTGGGTAAAACCTGTCCAAGCGCTATTATTCATTGCGATGATTGGTTTTGGTGGCGTCTATTTCGTTACTGATTCACTACCAGCATTTTATGCGATGGCAGTGATTGCGGTTATCTTTGGTTGGATGTGGATTGCACCAATCGGTGGCGGTGATATGCCAGTAGTTGTGTCACTATTGAACTCATTCTCAGGTTGGGCGGCAGCGGGCATTGGTTTCACCCTTGGCAACTCGATGCTGATTATCGCCGGTTCGCTGGTCGGTTCATCAGGTGCGATTTTGTCTTACATCATGTGTAAAGCCATGAACCGCTCATTACTTAATGTATTATTTGGTGGTATGGGGACATCAGCGGTCGCGGCAGGTGGCGATGATGGGGCACCGAAGAACTACAAGGCTGGTTCCGCAGAAGATGCAGGCTTTCTTATGGCCAATGCTAGCAGCGTGGTCATCGTACCAGGTTATGGTATGGCACAGGGCCGCGCACAGAATGCGGTCAAAGAGTTGTATGAGCTGCTAAAAGAAGAAGGTGTTAACGTTCGTTTTGCGATCCACCCGGTTGCTGGTCGTATGCCAGGTCACATGAATGTGTTATTGGCTGAAGCAGACGTTCCTTATGATGATATTTTAGAGATGGATGAAATTAACTCCGACTTTGCCAGTACTGATGTGGTTTTGGTTATCGGAGCAAATGACGTTGTTAACCCTTCTGCGAAAGATGATCCGACTTCACCAATCTTTGGCATGCCGATCTTAGAGGTCAGCAAAGCGCAAACGGTTATGGTCATCAAGCGTTCAATGAGTACTGGTTATGCAGGTCTGGATAACAGCTTGTTCTACATGGACAAAACGATGATGATCTTTGGTGATGCGAAGAAAATGGTAGAAGAGATGGTACGTACTATCAATGGTGGCGGTCATTAGTCTCTAAGGTATGTTTTGAACGATCACTATTTACAGGTAAATTTTTAGATAAAGAAAGTCACTGAGGTGGCTTTTTTGCGTTAAAGTATGAGTATTCATATTTTATCATGTGTATAAAAAATAAGAGGGCTGCTTATGAATATGTTAATACGTTTTTTTATTATGGTCAGTTTGCTAAAACAACAACTCAAGCAGCAGTCAACGAGTGAGTGCATTAGTATAGAAACCTTGATCGAACCGACTGTCCGTCATTATCGAGTATTACCACATGATATGGGGTTTCGTGATCATCTGCCTAACTATCGTTATTTGTCATTTATTGAATTAAACATCACACGCTGGGTCATGGCGCGCTGTCATCAAAAAGGCATTAAAAAATTGAATTGGGTCATGTCCATGCAAGAAATGGTGTATCTAAAACCAATCAAGTTTTTGGATAAAGTGACGCTTAGCAGCCAGGTTGCAGGGTGGGATGAGAAGTACGTGTATTTTGAGCATCGTTTTTTTGTAAAAAACCAGCTGATGAGTATGGGCATGACCAAGTTTGTTTTTGCAGATAAAAAAGGCAAGTGTACGCCAGAAGTATTGGATATGGCAGGTGAGCGTTTGACCGATACGATTACCACATGGAATACACACCAATCTGCTTTAAAGTCTGCCAAGTCGGTGTAGATAGCATTTCACTGGCATATAAATAACTTCTCTATAATCAGCCAATGAATTTTGGTAAAATAGCGCCTATCAAATTGTCAAAACCATTTTATTGAAACTGTTGAAGGTAAGGAGCTGCTATGATCCCGCAAAAATTAAAATGGACGGATAGCTTAGATATCGCTATTGAGTTGTACGAAAAATTTCCAGAGACAGATCCGCAGTACATTCGTTTTACGGACTTGCATCGTTGGGTCACTGAGCTAGAAGGCTTCGATGATGATCCACAAAAATCAAATGAAGGTATCTTAGAAGCCATTCAAATGAACTGGATTGATGAAGCGGATTAAATTCATTTAATCATTTTATGAAATCTAGAACTTTATTCTAATAACTATAAGTTTAAAATCACAAATTAAAATACAGGCGCTATTATGAGTTCAGATATTCAACAACTAGCAGAAGCAATAAACTGCAAAGGTATTAGCATTCGTACCACTAATAATGCTGAAATCAGCCATGAAACGGCTAAGTTAGGCAGGTTATGGCAAAAATTTCATCAGAATCATGTTAGTCATTTGGCGCAAGGTGCCGATATTTATGGTATCTATCATAATTACGAAAGCGATGATTTAGTTGGTGCGTTCGATGTAGTCGCTAGTTGGAAAGTGGAAGACGATCAGCCAAAAGGCGAGAATGTTTTGAGTGCGGAAAGTGTCCTTAGCGCTGCTCATGCTAGTGATGTCATAACGGTAACTATTCCTGCTGGCAAGTATTTGGTATTCTCGGAAGAAGGGCACATGCCGAATACGGTCATGAATGCTTGGGAGAAGGCTTGGGAATATTTCCATGATCGTGATTGCGAGCATACTCGAACTTTCGGTGTTGATTTCGAGCGTTATGTCGAGGGTAATTTAGAGTATGGTCAAGTTGAGCTTTATATTAGTATTGAGTAAAATTAGTATTTATTAAGTTTGTCAAAGTAATAAAAAAGCGCCAAATCTGAATTAGATTTGGCGCTTTTTTAATGCTGATAAGAAGATAGTTAATCTAGCAGTAAATTCTCTAAAATCCCTTCATAAATCTGCGCTAGCTTACCCAAATCATCGACTTCTACTTTTTCATCAACTTGATGAATGGTTGCATTACGCACACCTAGTTCAACGACTTGCGCGCCTGTTGGTGCGATAAAGCGTCCATCTGATGTACCACCAGAAGTTGATAGCGTCGTATCAGTATCGGTTACTTGTTTAATCGCCTTTTGACAGGCCGAAACCAGCTTGCCTTCAGGAGTCAAAAATGGCTGACCAGATAACTTCCAATCGATATCATAACTAGCCTTACTATTCTCGAAATGCTTATCAAAGATAGCATGCGTTTTTGCTTTTAATTCTTCTTCAGTAGTTTCTGTCGAAAAACGAAAGTTAAAGACAACGTTTAAGGTCTCAGGAATGACGTTGGTTGCACCTGTGCCGCCATTGATATTAGAGATTTGCAGCGACGTCGCAGGGAAATAATCGTTACCATTATCCCATGCAGTAGAGGTCAGTTCAGCCAGTGCTGACATCGCTGCATGAATCGGGTTAGATGCTAGATGCGGGTAGGCCACATGACCTTGTTTGCCCGTAACGGTAAGCTCAGCACCCAATGAGCCACGGCGACCGTTTTTGATGATATCGCCTAGTGTCTCAGTGCTTGATGGTTCACCAACCAAGCAATAAGTGATTTTTTCTTGACGCGCTTCTAAGGTTTCGATCACTTTAACCGTACCATTGATAGAAGGACCTTCTTCATCAGAAGTGATTAAAAAGGCAATAGAGCCTTTGTGCTCAGGGTGATTGGCCACGAAACGTTCAGATGCGATGGTAAAAGCGGCAATACCTGTTTTCATATCAGCGGCACCGCGCGCCCATAAGTAGCCGTCGGCGATGGTTGGCGTAAATGGCGGATATGTCCAATTACTCTCATCGCCAGTTGGTACAACATCAGTATGACCGGCAAAGCAAATCACGGGATCAGTGGTGCCACGGCGTGCCCACAAGTTTTTGACTTCAGCGTGTTCGCCTTTTGCTTGTCTATCGCCATAATACATAAATTCACAGTCAAAGCCCGCTCGTTCTAAGCGCTCTGATAGTATATCTTGGCAACCATCATCATTTGGTGTGACTGAAGGGCGTTCAAGCAGTTCGATGCTTAAGTCTAAGGTTTCTTGTTGATGCGTTAGTTGTAGAGAACGAGATGTTTGGTGATTGATGTCAGACATAAATGAACCTTTTGGTTATCAAGTTAATTTTTAATACTTTTTTCGATAGACAAGTAGGGGCTGTTAAATATTCAAATATTAGGACTGCTGGTCGCTAAGATAGCGCCACCACATTTGAAGGTTCAACAGGCCCTAGAATATTTTGCTTATAAATAAGCTAGGTAATGATCTACGGATGTTCTTCAACAAAGGGCACTAAGCTATCGCGGCGCATCCAAGTCGCAATAGAATAGCGTTGCCTATGAGCGATCTGCACCTGATGTCGTAAGTCACTATCAAATATGATTAATCTATTGGCAACAGGCATTACGTTATGATGAACGCCATGTTTATCGACGACTTCTAATGCGCCACCATCATCAGATGACCATTCATCATTGAGATAAAACACGGCTGAAATAACGCGTTCGTCACGCCCAGTAGGGTTGTCACTGTGCCACTGATAGCCAAACCCCACCGGATAGCAGGCATAATGCGCTTCACTATGACGAATGCCAGCGAACAAGCTACGATTGAATAAGGTCGCAAGAACATTGATACTTTGCAGGTAAAAATTGCCTGCAAAGAAGTTTTCGGTAATCCAGCGGATTCTATCACCGCGAATATCGCTGATACGCACACCCGCCGTCAGCTCAGCATCACGATATTCAATAAACCCACTTTCTGCTTGTAAGGCTAATAATGCGGTACGATTAAACACATCATCAATAATGAGCCAACCATCATCGACAAACTTGTCGAGCTGTTCATCCGTCATTTTATCTTCCCAACGAACAGCAAAGTCAGATATTTGCAGGGTGTGCTGAGTGGATGCTTTATCTCTTGTTTCATGAGCACAGGGCGCAAGCAAAGGTGGATTGTCAGTACCTATTGGATGCTTGACCATCAGCCCTGTCACATTAAGGTTACTAATAATTTTAGTCATTTCGTCTCATTATTGTCGATTAGCGATTAATCAACCAGCAATCAAAACTTTTTATTGAAAGTACTTACCAAAACCACATTATATTTTATTCTGCCTATGCTACCATAGATGCAATTTTTCTTATTTAAACTTTTGAGATTATGAACTATAAACACGCCTACCACGCTGGTAACTTTGCTGATGTGGTCAAACACATTTTATTGGTGCAATTACTCAATCAATTAGGGCAAAAAAACAAACCCTTTTATGTGCTTGACGCTTATGGCGGCCGTGGACTGTATTCACTAAGCAGTGAAGAGTCGCGAAAAACAGGTGAGGCAAAAGGTGGTATTCAAGCCTTATTAAATGCTGATACTACAAAAGCACCTGCTGCTGTCAAACAGTATATGGAAGGTATCAAACAAGCTCGATTTACTTACGACAATAAAGTCTATCCTGGCTCTCCTTGGTGGATTGCTCATCATGTTGAACAAAATCCAGATGCAGGCGTTCGTGGCGAAGCCTTTGAGGCCAAAGCTAGCGAATATGATGCGCTGAATTATCAGCTGTATAAGCTGCCAATTGGTATTCATCATCGTGATGCTTTTGAAGGTATTACTGCGGTTATTCCACCGAAAGAAAAACGCGGTCTGATTTTTCTGGATCCACCATATGAGCAAGAGCATAAAGACTTTACCCGACTCATCGACTTGTTGGTTGCTGCTTATAATAAATGGCCACAAGGCACTTATGCGCTTTGGTTCCCTATCAAGAATATCGAAGCCGTTGAGTTGTTTTACAAAAAGCTGAAACGTACTGAAATGCGCCGTCAGTTGGTTTGTGAATTGAATATTTATCCGAATGATGTTGCCGTTGGTCTTAATGGTACAGGTCTACTGGTAATCAATCCGCCTTGGCAGTTTGATAACCATGCACGTGAGATACAGCGTTTCTTACAACCTGCACTAAAAGTAGCGGATGCGCCAGATTTAACACCGGATAGTGCGACCAATGTGCGCTGGCTAGTCGGCGAATAAGGATATTCAGATGACTAACCTGCAATCACCCAAAGATCAATCAAATAACTCGACTTCAAATGAAGGGGTATCACAAGATCGTGCAGCCACTCAGCCGCCTTTTATTGATGAACAAGATCTCAATATCCGCCTAGCGAATAATGACAGTTATGACGGTTTGACGTTTGAGGTGATCGAGGCAGAAGTTGCTGAAGGTCAGCGTATAGTTAGTCGTGGCGTGTATCTAGCGCCCAACCTGATTACTACCTTGTCACTACTGTCAGGATTTTATTCCATTTTGGCCAGTACCCAAGGTGAGTTTTATAAGGCGTCATTAGCTATTTTCTTATCTGCTATTCTTGATGGTGCTGATGGCCGTGTCGCGCGTATGCTCAATGCACAAAGCCCGTTTGGTGAGCAGTATGATTCCTTAGCAGATATGTTAGCCTTTGGCGTGGCACCAGCCATTTTGATTTATAGCTTTGCATTAGAGCCATTAGGACGTATTGGTATCGGCTGCGCATTTGTTTTCACGGCTTGCGGCGCTTTCCGTCTTGCACGATTTAATGTGCAGATTGGTGAGGTCGATAAAAAGTACTTTGTCGGTTTGGCCAGTCCACTTGCTGCCATCTTAGTCACTTCTGCTGTCATGGTTGCTGTTGATCATAATGAATGGATTGGTCAGTACGATACCGCCGTTATGTTCTTGTTTGCCGCTTGGGTGGTGACTTGTGGTTTACTAATGGTGAGTAACGTCAAATACTATAGCTTTAAAGAGTTTGACAAAAAGAAAGTACCTTTTGTGGTGCTTATCATTGGTGTACTGATCATGAGCATCGTGTTATATGATATCCCTGTTGGTATCTTAGCCATTGGTATTATCTATGCCTTGTCAGGAATCGTTACGACGATCCAAACGAAAGTAAAAGGCTGATACTGCTTTTAACAATGCCTACATTAAGGAACTTACCATCAGGTAAGTTCCTTTTTTGTGCGCCTTATATAATATTGCTACAGTACGTTAGCCATTACAAAAAAGCTCAATCTGTAAATATAAAAGACAATATTTAAAGTTTGATAGCGATAACAATAGGTTAGGCAGATAGAGTATCACTGATAACAAATAACTGAGATTATTTATAGAGTTTCCTTGTTTTCTGCCTAAAACTACGTAT
The DNA here is from genome assembly GCF_052376215.1 of Psychrobacter sp. AOP7-B1-24. Classification (NCBI taxonomy): domain Bacteria; kingdom Pseudomonadati; phylum Pseudomonadota; class Gammaproteobacteria; order Moraxellales; family Moraxellaceae; genus Psychrobacter; species Psychrobacter sp. AOP7-B1-24. The sequence goes on along the minus strand of NZ_JBQSVL010000064.1, from coordinate 164 downwards.
AATGCCACCCAGTCGAAAGGGAAGGCGTTTAGAATGAGTAATAAAAAGCTTACTCAAAATAAATAAAATAACTTCTTGACTAACAGAATAAAGCGTATATAATACGCACCTCATTAGGGAGAACTGGCAGTTAGGAAGTGTGTAAGCACACGTTCATAACCCAA
>NZ_JBQSVL010000063.1:0-20037 GCF_052376215.1 Psychrobacter sp. AOP7-B1-24 | reverse complement strand
CAAACGCTTTCTAATACTCTCCATACGGTTGTCAGGTCGCTGGTAGGTATGCTGTAGCTGACTGTAGTAACTAAGCCCTAAGCAATGTCTGCACACATACAAGCCAGCACAGTACAGCACGCCTACACGCTTGGCACACTTCGGGCACTGCCACCAATAGCGAACCCCACCATAATGACAAGGCGTAGTAGTTATCTGTAATTTGTAGCTGTAAGGCTTGCCTCTATAGTTATATGAAAAATCAAAGTAACTTATAGTCCCTTGTTTACTTGCCTGTTTAATATGATCTTTGTAGTTATTTATTGATAACTTTTGATGACGGTCTAAACAGCTAGCTGTAGCATTTTTTGGCATAGGTTGTCTAAATCATTAGTGAAGTTTGCCTAACTTTATCATGATCTACTTATTTGGTGATCTTTTAGACCTTAATTATTACTCTCAATGTAAGGTTTTATAAGGTTTGCGACATGTGGTTTTCTAACGTTTCAATGTAAGGTTTTATCATATTTTGGGTTCAGGTTTTATCAGGTTTTAGCATTGATTAATTCGTGTTTGAATAACAGGTTTTAACAAGTCGGCTTGTTCAATGTGAGGTTTTGTGAGGTTCTAATCTTGGGGCGGTACTGTCTGCCAATGTTAACAAATGTTAACAGGCAAGGCGGTGCAAATTGATTTTGAATGTACGGTTTTTACAGGTTCACTACTTCATATTTTCATTTTGAATATTGGGTTTTATTGGGTTTTATTGGGTTTTATTGGGTTCTACGATGTCGAAAAACCTAGGGGAAACCTAAGGTTTCTTTACACTATAAAAAGGGCTTGGCAGTGATCGCCTAACGTGTCCGAAAACTTAGATAAACCTTAACATACCTTAACATGCTGCCAGCTCTCAAACTGATCTCACGATAAACATTTATAAACATCAGGCACAAAAAAGGCAGACGTTCATGCCTGCCAATATAGCTTTATGTCTAAGAAAATCCGCTAAAGTTGCTAAAGTTCCTCTTATCCTTTTATTTATAAGGCGTTTAGCTTAGCTTACTACCTGCTAAGGGTCGCTAAAGTTGCTATAGTTCCGCTAGAGTTCGTCTGTATTGGCTAAGGTTAGCTAAAGATTAGCAAGTCTAGCAATGCTTAGCAGCGGCTCAGCTAAAGTAAAGCCCTCGACTAGCAAGGGCTATAGGTAAGTTTAGCAAGTTTAGCAGCTTTTTAGGGTTAGCTAATCAGCTTAGGATTAACATACACTAAACGCCTGCGGCCCTCACTCTCTAACCTGATATGGCCCATGCTTTCTAAGTCATCGAGTAAGAAGTTTAGCTTTTTACCTCTTAAAGCATTGGGTGCATGCTGCGTCACAAAAGACTTATTTAATACCGCTGGGTTTTTACCTTTGGCCTTATCTATTAACCATACGCTTAATTTCTCAATGTCGGTTTGTTCACCTGTTGGCGTTGCATCTTGATAGCGCAAGCGTTCGGCTGTTGAATAGCTAACCAACATAAAGGCCCTTTTAATATCATCTGTGGTAATGGTCTTACGCTTATCAAAGAATGCTATCAGTGTGGCTATGCGGCTGGCATTTTCTGCCATACGTGAGGCATACGCTTTTAAATATTCTAACGGCATGCTCTTAGCTTGTTGATCCTCTATTGCCTGCATATGCTCATAGAATACTTGTTCTGTCTGTTTGTCTTGCCAGCTCATCTTATAGCGTTTGGGTGCTCCTTTGTCATCGGTGGGCGCGTTGCTGTCCACGGGGTCTAGTAGGTCGCTGCATCTGCTCCAATAGGCTTGTAGATCACTATCAAGGTGTGGGCTTTGCTGTCTGCGCTCTATATCGTCCCATGTTCTATAACCTTGCAAGCTGTTAGGGCAAGCAATTAAGGCCCTTGCTAAAAAGCCTTGCTGGTTCATCATGTCATCGGTTAAAGCCGGTTCTAAGATAATACGTTGAGCCATTAACATTAACGTCATACGCACGTTATAGGCTTTGGTGCGTGGATTGGCATAAGCATTCTTTTGTGATCGTGTCCGGTTCACTTCGCCGCCGCTGTAAAGGTCTGTAATGGCTGCCAGTGCATTGCCTGCGGTATCACCTTTCATTGTATGACCATTAAAGAATTGGGCCGCATCATCAGTGGACCATGACGCATCTGTTATTTCACCATTCACAAATTTATCGAGTACCGGTTCAATAGTGGCATCTTTGAATAGCCGTTCGGGGTTATGGGGTATCGGCTCATTGGCTTGGTAGTCTTTGAGGTCTGCACCTTTAAGGCTGGCAAGCTGTGCTTTGTGTTCATCATACCGTGTTATATATTCCTCATACTGTTTCTGCTCATACTCTTTGATTTTGTAGTGGCTTAAGTCCATGGCTTGCGTTTTACCGCTGCCACTTTCACCCTCTGTAATTAAGATCAGGCTTGCCGGCATGTGCTTATAGCCAATAGGTGCATCAACGTGGGCCTGCCCCATGTGGGCCAATGCTCCTAAAATACATTGACCTGCCATAGCATCAGGTACTTGCTGATAGTAGGCAATCTTTTTAATAACTCTCTGTAGCAGTCCGTCCCATGCTTCGATTGGGTAGCGTGTCGGTTTGCTTGGGTCACTTGATAACGGTTCGGGTGTGGGCCATGCCAAAAATGACAAGTCGATAGTGTCCGCATCTGCAATAAGGTTGCTTATCAAATCACCTTCATGCAGTCTGCTAATGATGGTATCTATCGTGATATAAGCAATGGCATTCACACCTGCTAAGCGGCTCGTTAATGCGTCTTTGTGCTGGGCCGTGTCTATAATATGAATGGTTTTGACTTCGCTAAAATGTCTTAACGTCATATCAAACATACTTTGATTAAGGCACGCTAACACAGTCACTTTATCATCAAGTATCGCAAGGGCTGCATATAACGTAACGGCATCTTTTAAACTAGTCACTAGCCACCAGTCACTATTACGGCTCATTGATCCAATAGCATACGCGCTAGGCTGTGTGGTGTCCGATATGATAGGCGGCTTGTCATCGTTGTTTAGTGTGCGTGCTGCTATGTTGACGGGTTCGGCTTTATTGTTGACCATGACAAGGCCATATCTGCCTTTAGTATTAGGTAGCCTATCGCCTTTGCTATTGCCACCCCTCATGCTAATATCATCGTGTAGATAACGTGTATTATCTATATGATTGGTTGGTAGGTTTAACTCATCTTGTAAGCCGTCTAACTGGCTAATACTGTCATCTTGTGCGCGTTGTTCAGGTGTCGCATTTTCAATATCAGCAATATAGCCAATGAAACTGCCCATGTTGTCCGCATGGGCTTTTTCTTTGCTGTCTGTTTGTGCTGTGTTCATTGGTCACCCTCCATGCTTTCATCATCATATGATCGCTGTATCTTGTCCGCTGCCCGTTTGATTTGGTGGTAGCGTTGCATCTCTTTATCGCGCCTTTTCTGCTCTTTGCCCTGCTTTGATTTAGCATAGGCAAGTTGAGCATCTAAAAAGGTTTTGGGGTTATCGTTGCTCATAAGTCACCCCCTGCAGTTTGATTTGCTGGCATGACGGTATAAGTAATGATGTAACTAAAAACGCCATTGAAAGCATATAGATGATAGAGAAAACATTACTATGCTTACGTTTCTGTAGCTCTCTGTGCTGCCCGTGGTCGGCTTTCAAATTGTTTTTGTTATCTTTGCTCATTTCTTACGTCCTCCACGTTGAAAGCGATTTCTGCTATGCGTGTTGATAGCTCTTTGAGTGAGTCCACTTGTCGGCCGCCTGTTGGTATTGCACAGCGTAAAGCTAGTAATTGGTTTTCTACCTCTACTATCTCAATCAGGCTATTAATGGCGGTCACATTGGCGTGTAAGGTGATAATCAGTTGATCTATAAAATCATCAGTTATCATCAGCATGCCTTTGTCTTTTAACCTGTCCATTACTTCATTTATAAAGGTGTCATCACTCATAGTCATTCACCTTGATTTCAGGTAGTAAGATAAGCCCGTCCATCTGCTCGCTTAAAATGGTTGCCAGTTCACTGTTAGCAAGTAAGGCAGACCTTACAGCGACTATTACGCCCTTGCTTGCGTCATCATCGGTGCTGATTGCACTAAGTGCCATTGCTAAGCTCTCAGCATCGTTTGATAGATCTTGTATGCGGTCATTAATGACAGACAAGTAATAGCTATCTACTGCCACTAGGCGCGGTTCTAATATGTCGTTTGACTGGCTCATGCACTCACCCCACTAGCTAGATTATCAGCATCAATCCAATAGACGTTCCAGTGCTTACCATCTTTATTTACTCGCTTGCGCTGTATGGTTAAGCCTTTGCCTTCTAGCTGATTGATGCGAGTAGGTAGTGTGGCGATTTTATAAAGCTCGATAGCTTGCCAGCGTGTGATTGATTGGCCAGTTAAAAGATGATCTTTAATGATTTGGTTTTGAGTGCGTTTTGGCTTATCCATGACTATATCCCCTCATTAGTAGCGTTTAGATAGTCCACAATATCGCTACCTTTAAAGTAGTAAACGCCATTGATAGATAACGGCTTTGTTATCGTGCCAGCTTTGATCCAGCGTCTAATGGTTTCAGGGTGTTTTTGGAATACATCGGCTATTTGCTTAACCTGATAAAGCTCTTTTGGGTTCGCTAATAGGTAAGCTAGATTTAGCTTGTTGGTGGGTGCTGCGTGGGTAGTGTTAGGCATTGCCTTAACTCCTATTCAGTTGATGAAAGTTGTTAAGGCTTATTGTGCGGTGTGGGGTATTGTAAGAAATTAATTTGAATTAATTAAAATTAAAACGTGGGCTTTTAATCTTTTGATAGCTTGAACATATCAGCATGGGCTTGTACTGCTTGACTGATTTTATTCGCATTAGCTTTTAAGCCTGTCATGTCCTCATTATCTATTTTTAAGTCAGTAGCAAGGTTAAGAATGGCATTATTTATCTGCTTATAGTTTGGCTTTCCATTAAGGCAAAAAACATTAGACTGCTTAGCCAATAATAGTGCCATCATTGCGATCAGCTTTTTATCTGTATTGGTTTCCTCTGTTTGCGCTCTAGTTCGCTGTGGGGCTTGTTGTTGGTCATCGCTGTTTTTGTAGTTATTAATTAATTCGTCCAGCTCACTTCTCTGTATGAGCACACTATCAATATCTATAGTGTTTATATCCTTATAAAAACCTTGTTCATCTTTGGTGCTTTTATTGAATATATACCCTGCACCTTTAATCTTATTTGGATTTCGTGGTATCTCTTCTATAAGCTCAAAAAGTTCTCTACCTTCATTAAAGTATAAATACTCTTTTCCTTGGCTTTTAAATTCTAATAGGTCAGCAAATTCATAAGGGGTGGGTTCGTAGCAATCAAGCAGTATAAAGTTACTTGGTTTAAAATAGCCTTTTACTCTTTTGATAAATTTATTATCAGGTAAATCAAAAGAATACAAGTTACCATCAGGTAGCTTGGTATGCATAAAATTAACATCAAGATAGACTAAAGGCGTTACTTTACCCTCTCTTTCCAATTGTCTTAGATCACCAAGTCCTAGCCTATGACTTGTTTTATTCAAAAAATAGCTATTTGCATCAGATAGTGATAAATATTTCTTAGTTATTAAGCTCACAATTTACACCTTTACACACCTTTCCATAAAATAAGGTGCAAGGCGTTGGCTGCTTTAAGGTGTGTAAATTGCAGCCGTTCGGGTAATTAGTCCTAGCCTTGCATGGTCATTGTAGCGGTGCTTAGTCGCTAGATAGGTTTATAACTGTTGCCAATAGCCTGTTATCTTTAAATCAACATTTTCACGTTCACTGGATAATCGCTCTACTTCTTTAATAGCAACATCATAAAAGAATGAATTATTTAGCTGTTTATCATGGTCAGTTTTATATTTGACAGGCTCACCATTAATCAATACCGAATAAACAGGCGCGTATTTCAAGCCGTCATATTCTGCACCTTCAGGCGGTAGGTTATCCCAAAATGAGCGGTCTTTTAATTGCTGGCTTGTTGGCTTGGTGTCTAGTGTCATCATTGTTACTTCTCCATTGGTGGGTTTTGTTGGTTAGGTTTTAGCCATGTTTCTGCTTGGCTGCTTTCTTAAAATCGGCATGAATGACATTATCAAACTTGCCAGCTTTTATATCGTCTAGGTAGTTGGCCCATGCTGTCATCATTTCGGCTCTTTGCTCTAGTCCAGTCATACGATTGTATGCAGTGCCATAAGCGTTAAGCATGCGGTGACCTAGTGCCAGTTCGGTTATCAGTTCGTCATAGCCTAGCCGTTCCATTAGCATAGTTTTCGCGCTACTTCTAAAACCATGTGGGCTATGAATACCTTTGTAGCCCTGCCCGTTATTCATAAGATCACTGTTTAATACTTTGTTTATTTCTTGCGTATGGTGATAAGGCTCAGTTTTACGCCTTGGATTATGGAATACATATTTGCTATCACCTGTCATGCTTTGCATCTGCTCCAACATAGCTATGGCTTGCGGTGCTAGCGGTATTACCATGCTTTCTACCATATCTGCCCTAGTGCCTGATTTCTGCGGCTTAAGCTCCCATTGTTTTTTAAACCAGTGAATATCTGCCCATTGCATAGCGCAAGCATCACCTACGCGAGTAAAGGTAAGGGCTAGTAGCTGCAATATGTGCTTATTGTATAGCTGGCTTGCATCATCTAGTTGCTCAATATCTCTTAGTAGTTCGGCAAATTCTTTAGGGTCTGTTAATGATGGGTAGTGAATAGCTTTGTGTGTCTTTAACGTGCCTTGTAGGTCGCTGGCTGGGTTGTACTCAATCACTCTATGTTTTTTGGCTAGCTGTAAAATACTTTTTAACAGTATTTTGACTTGTAGGCCTTTAACTGGGCTTGTCTTTTGTATGTCAGTTATAAACTTTATGACCATGCTAGGTGCTATCTCTGTAACCCTCATATGCCCTAACTGCTTTTGAATGGGCTTTAACAACACTTGATTGTTATATAGTGTTTTGGGGCTTAGGTTTTTGCTGGCTTGCAATTCTTGCCACTCGCTAATGAAGTGATCTAGTGTGTTGAGCCTATCTAGTAACTCGTTTTGTCTTTCTAGCTCTTTATGCTCTAAAGGGTCTATATCCTTGGCTAGCAGTGTCATGTTGTTTCTGTACATGTCTTTAGCATCAGCAAGGCTTAACGCTGGGTATTGTCCTAGCGTCATGTAAGGGCGTTTGCTTGTTATTGGGTGGCTGTATCTATGTCTAAAATCCACTGCAGCATCTAAGCCGTTCTTATGTGGTCTTATCCGTACTTCTAGACCTTTATAGCCAGCGATTGGATAGCTAACAGTCTTGCCAGCTTGGATAGTTTCCTTGGTAGCTTTTTGAATTTGTGAGTCTAGTTTTATCGCTTTTGTGGTCATATCCCTTTGCCTTTACCTTTACCTTGGTAGCCATTTTGGTAGCCATTTAAAATGCTTTATATCGTGGCATAATGTTGTACGTTGTTAGATATGTTATAGCTAAAACGGCCGTACATCAAGGTTTTTAAAGGGTTTTGCAGTATTTTTTATTGAACGTTGTTTTTTGATGTAGGAAAAAATAGAGTTGAAAGATACTGGCTATTGCCAGTCTTTTTTGTTGGTGATAAAGGTATAAAATGTAAAACTGATTATGTATTTCTGCTAATCTACCTATAATAAGAATACGATCTACAGATAATACCAATATATAACCAAAACTAATAAGGACTCTACAATGGCAAAGCCAACCACAGAAAAGCTGACCTTACCTGACTTTCCCGTGACAATAGTACGAGAACTAGATGGTAACTTTATTCATGATGAGATAAACCTAAAAGAGATGGTCGCCAATACTAACAAAGGACTTATCCTGTACTTTTATCCAAAAGACAATACGCCAGGCTGTACCACGCAAGCGACAGAGTTTACCGCACATCTCAACGAATTTGATGACTTAGGCTATGACATTATCGGTGTCTCACGCGATAGTGTGCAGTCTCACGAAAAATTCATCGCGAAACATAACCTAAATATTGCGCTGATCAGCGATCCTGACGAAAAATTATGCCAATATTTTGAGGTCATCAAAGAAAAAAACATGTACGGGAAAATAACGCTAGGGTTAGTTCGTTCCGCATTTGTTTTTGATACAAATGGTATGTTAACTCATGCTCAGCGTAATTTACGCGCCAAAGGCTATACCGAGCGATTGTTTGAAACGTTAACCCCTTAACTATTTAGTCAAATAGCGATGTTAGATACGATAAATATAATAAGTCATAATTCATTTATAACTTGAGAATAATATGCATAAAAAGTCTAATACTGGTGCCAAAAGTGCCGCACCCAAAATCACACGCAGAGTATCCATAGCCGTCATTGGCGCAGGCACTGCTGGTCAAAATGCCTTTCGCCAAGCCAGCAAAACCCATGATGACATCGTCATCATTAATGATGGATTTTGGACAACCACATGTGTTCAAGTTGGCTGTATGCCAAGCAAACTATTAATTGCGGCCGCTGAACGTGCACACGAAGCCAATCATTCTGCAGATTTTGGTATTCATGCCACAGCTCAAATTGACGGTCAGCAAGTGATGCAGCGCGTCCGTGATGAGCGCAATCATTTTGCCAGTTTCATCAAGAAACAGGTCGCAGAATGGCCTGAAGATAAGAAAATAGACGGCCGTGCACATATCGATGAGCATGGATTGATCGAAGTAAATAATGAGGTGATTGAGGCCCAAAAAATCATCGTTGCCACAGGCAGTACACCATTTATTCCAGATGGCTGGACTGATAAGCTAGGTAATACCTTACTGACGTCTGACATCGTATTTGAGCTGCCAGACTTACCGAAATCGATGGCGGTTGTTGGTGCTGGGGCCATTGGCCTAGAACTTGCACAAGCATTCACACGTTTAGGTGTAGAGGTCACTCTGTTTAATCGTGTCAAACGCGTGGCTGGACTTCAAGATGATGATATTAATGATAAAGCGATCGACTGCCTGAGTGATGAGCTAACTATGCATTTGGGTAGTGAAATCGGCAATGTAGGCACATTGAAAAGCCAAAGCAGTAAAAACCCAATGGCATTTCTCGATTATAAAAACAGCGCGGGTGAAAAGCAACAATGGCAAGGTGAATATGTACTAGTCGCAACCGGTCGCCGCAATACCATAAAACAACTGGGAATCGAAAATTTAGGCGTTGAGCTGGATGAAAAAGAGCGTCCAAAAAACTTGAGTAAAAAAACAGGAAAAATTGGTGATTTAAATGTCTATATTGTTGGTGATGCTAACGTCAATATACCGCTGTTACATGTAGCCAGTGATGAAGGCTATAGCGCAGGCAATATGATTTGTGGTAATAAGAAACATGCCTATATACGCCCGCCAGCGATTCCTTTCTCTATCGTCTTTTGCTCACCACAAATTGCCAATGTCGGCATGTCATTACCAGAAATCCAGCAAGACTCAAACTTAGAATATGTCATCGGCAGCGTCAGTTTTGACAATCAAGGGCGTAGTCGCGTGATGGGTGTCAACTGTGGCTTACTGCATATTTATGGCTGCAAAAAAACCGACCGAATTCTAGGCGCAAGTATGGTAGGACCTGATGCTGAATATATCGGTCATATTTTGGCAACAGCAATTACCAATGACATAAGTGTTAAGAGTATGCTTGACACACCTTTTTATCATCCAACGATACTAGAAGGTCTACGTACTGCGTTACGTGACGTTCAGCATAAAATGGAAATACCTTATCAGAACCAAGATGCACAGGAAGATAACTTTTAACTATTCGTGCAGCTACTGGCTTAAAAAATATACTGAATATCAATCATCATGCATATTGTATTTTATTGTACCAATGACTTAAGATAACTTATAATCAAATATCCTATGTAAGACACTTTATATGTACCAAACTATGCATGGATCAAAAAATGCCGATCGCTAGTATTATTGATTTTTTTAAAGAGATTATTCGTGATCTCCATACTAGTCTTTACCTTGCACTTGGCGGATCTGCGGATGAAGATTCACTGGACTGGTCATCTCAAGCAGTTGAATTGGCCAGTACTGCTATCAAAATCCTAATACTGCTTGCAGTATTGGGATTTTTTTATTGGCTTGCCATCTATATCATAAAGCAAAGTAAAACAAAAATTCGTTTGAATGAGCGTCGTATTAAGATTGTCCGATCAGTACTGCGTTATATCTGGATTGTAGCAAGTTTGATTGCCATCATGAGTCAGATTTACTTTGAACCAGACACCATTAAAGCTACTGCCAAAGCAAGCACTTGGGCAGGAGTTTACTATGTGCTTTGGACCTCTTCAGGGCAAATTATTCATAGAGTTTTGCAACATTATGGGCTCAACGCGTCCATAGAACAACTACTCAAAAATATCTTGTCTGTCTTGCTATTAGTACTCGGACTTGCTAGCGTCATGGCACAGTTTGGTTTCGATATCGTTTCACTGGTCGCTGGTTTGGGTATCGTGGGTCTAGCAGTCGGTTTTGCCGCCCAGTCAACACTGGCTAACTTTATCGCTGGTATCACGATCTTACTTGAGCAATCTTTTCAAGTAGGTGACTGGATTCATATTAACGAAAATGAAGGTCGTGTGGTACTTATCGCCTTACGCACCACCCATATTCTGACTCGAGACAACATCACTGTCATTATTCCAAACTCTAATGTCGCCTCATCTGAGGTTACCAACTTAACCTCAAAAAGCTTTATACGTTTTGACATTCGTGTCCGTATTGCCTTTGAAGATGATATCGATACCGCTCGCAACGCGATTTTACAAGTACTCACTGACACTGAGGTGGTACTGAGCCGTCCCGAAACCTCAGCAACTGTTGATGAGATTGGTGAGTACGGCGTGTTTTTTATCGTACGTTTTTGGGTTAAACCAGCAGCAGTTGCACGCATGCCAAAGATCAAAGAAAACTTAAAAGAAAATATCAAACGCGCCTTTGATACAGCTAATATTTCGACGCCTTATCCACATATGCGTTTACTCATGCCTAAAGACGTCGACTATCCTATCGCAACTAAGCCTTTTGCGACTACAACTCAAGTGATACCACAACCATCTTCAGAATCACTACCATTGTCTAAAAATGACCACTAACGATATCATGCAATATTCAGATTCCTGTTTCAAAATAGCATTTGAATACAGTGGTTAAATGCTAATTTTTAAACCGACCTCTTTAAACCATACTCCCCTGAAATATGGTAAAATTGCCGGTTAAACATCTCATTTTATGATGTGCATTACTTATCAATTTAGCCCACAGGTATCCGTATGACCGAAACAACCGCGCCCTCGACTTTAGCAACAGCTTCACAAGAGTTGTCGCTTGACCTTATCATTACTTGTGCCGATGGGCTTGAGGCACCGCTACAGACCGAACTGACCAGTTTTGGTATTACCAGTGAGATCAAAAGCACAGGCCGTTTGGCAGTTACGGGTACTTTGCGCGACCTATATACCATTTGTCTTTGGTCACGAGTCGCCTCTCGTGTGTTGATGCTGATTAAACGTAAAAACATCAATGCCGAATACGATGTGGCTGAGCAGATTTATGGTTTGGCAAAATCAGTCAATTGGACTGAGCAATTCAACTTAGAGCAAACCTTTGCCATTCGTCTATCAGTCGATAAACGCGTTGCCGTCAGCCAACAGTTTGCGATGCTCCGTATCAAAGATGCGATTGCCGATACCTTCAATGAAGTTTATGACAGTCGTCCGAACGTTGACAGCAAAAACCCAGACTTCTCTATTTTTGCGACCGTAAATGATAAGCAAGCTGAGCTGTATTTGGATTTATCAGGCACTAGCTTGCATCGCCGTGGTTACCGTGTGGCGATGACCGAAGCACCATTGAAAGAAAACTTGGCAGCTGCCCTACTTTATAGTGCTGGTTGGCATAAGAAAAACGATGCTGGCAACGCGCCTTTTTATAATGCCTTAATTGACCCTATGTGTGGTTCTGGTACATTCCTTATCGAAGCGCTACTGATGCATTGCGATTATGCGGTAGGTATCGATAAAGCAGCCAATCAATTTGGCTTTTATCAATGGCAGCATCATGATAACGTGCTCTGGCAACAAATGATTGACGATGCACAGACACGTTTTGCAGAAGGCTTAGCCATTGCCACTGAACAGCCAGATACCTTGCCACTTATTTTAGGTTTTGATGCCGATAGTGGTGCCGTGATTGCCACCGAAAAGAACTTAATTGCAGCAGGCTTACATGATTTAATGCCATTGATTGATCTTGAAGTTCGTGCCCTTGATCAACTCAATAACACTTTACGACCTATGGTCAATGACGGTCGATTGAGCAATCCTTTGATCATCACTAACCCGCCTTATGGTGAGCGTTTGGGTGATGAAGAGATGATTAAGCCGTTATATCAAGCGATTGGGCTTATTTTGCAAGACAGTTTTGCAGGTAGTGGGGTTGACCCAATGCTTGGCATCTTGGCGGCTAATGTTGAGCAAGTCGACATTCTACCAATTAAAGAGCCTAAAACCCTACGTTGCCATAATGGTGCTATTACGGTTTACTTCCGTTATGGCACCTTGATTGCTGGACAAACAGGCAACCTTGTTAGCCGTTTCGAAAAACGTGAGATTGAGGTAGAAGACGGTCAAGACTTTATTAACCGCTTGCAAAAAAACCTAGCCAAGCTCAAAAAACTGGCTAAAAAAGACAACGTCAGTAATATTCGTGCTTATGATGCAGACTTGCCTGATTTTAAGGTCGCTATCGACTTGTATGGGGAATATGTACACGTACAAGAATATGCACCGCCTAAAACCATTCCACCTGAAACAGCCAAAAAGCGCTTTAACCTAGCATTGATGGGTATTCGCGAAGTATTGAACATCAACCGTGAACAAGTCTTTATCAAAACCCGTGCCCGCCAGTCTGGTAATGATCAATATAGCAAGCAAAACACGACTGAAAAACGTGGCAAGTTCCATGTCGCTCGCGAAGATGGTGCTTATTTCTATGTCAACTTTACAGATTATCTGGATACGGGATTATTTATCGATCACCGTAACATGCGCGCGCGTATTAAAGACAACAGTCGCGGCAAATCTGTATTGAACTTATTTGCCTATACTTGTACAGCCAGTGCCCATGCAGCATTGGCAGGCGCTAAAAAGGTCACCAGTGTCGATTTGTCACAGAATTATCTGGATTGGGGTAAGCAGAACTTTGTACTTAATGGTTTAGACGTCAGTCGCAACAAATACCAATTCGTCGCTGCTGATATTTTTGAATGGATCAAGGACAATACTGAACAGTTCGATATTATTTTTATCGATCCACCGACCTTCTCAAATTCTAAAAAGTTTCAGGGTACCTTTGATGTGCAGCGTGATCATGCCGCCCTCATCAACCGTGCAATGAACCGATTAACTTCTGATGGTGTCTTATATTTTTCAAATAACTTTACCCGCTTTGAGCTAGATGAGCAATTGACCGAACGCTACGACATCGTCAATATTACGCCAAAAACCATTGGTTTTGACTTTAATATCAAGAAACCAATTCATCAAAGCTTTGAGATTCGTCATCGCTAAACGATATAAGTAAAAATTTAAAAAATCCGCTAACTCAGTATTTTATATAAAACATAATAATGACCTAATCATCTTTGATTGGGTCATTTTTTGTTGTTATGATAGGGCGTTATTAAGCAATAGTTTTGCGGCGATGGTTGATTGATAATATTGATTCCACTATCGATTTTACTCGCTTAGCTTTACTCCATCGCATGGCTATTGCTTTGATATTGCATCTCCCCCTACCCTAATAAAAAGGATAACCTCATGGCTTTATCACTTAATAAAGGCGGTAACTTATCGCTAACCAAAACTGACCCAAATTTAACCAAGCTACTCATTGGTCTAGGTTGGGATGAGCGCGCAACTTCTGGTGCTGAGTTCGACCTGGATGCCAGTGTATTCTTGCTAAGTGGTGCTGGTAAAGTACGCGGCGACCATGACTTTATCTTTTATAACCAATTAAAATCTGACAACGGTGCTGTTGAGCATACTGGCGATAATCGTACTGGTGAAGGTGATGGCGATGATGAAGTCATTAAAGTCAACCTGACTCAAGTACCTGCCGATGTCGATAAAATTGTAGTGACGGTGACTATTCATGATGCTGCGGCTCGTAGTCAAAACTTTGGTCAAGTCGCCAACGCTTTTATTCGTGTCGTTAATGAAGAGACAGGCACCGAAGTGGTTCGTTTTGACTTGGCAGAAGATTACTCTGTCGAGACTGCCATGGTATTCGGCGAAGTGTATCGTCATAATGGTGAGTGGAAATTCCGCGCCGTTGGTCAAGGCTACTCAGGCGGCTTACAAGCGATGTGTCAGCAATATGGTGTTGATATTTAATCTCTTTTATATCGTAACTTGTAATATGTATACACGCTTATATCAGATAACCACTCAAAATAGGGTGACATCACTAGGCTCTGAGTAGAACACGCTTAGCGATGCACCCTATCACTTATAGTAAACAATTTTTCACTACTGAATTTTACTGAAATCACTGTATATTCTCTATGCTCATCACTGGTTGCAAATAGTTGCAAAATAGTTGTAGTTTTAGATGGTAAAACAATCAGTAATACTATATGTTTCATTTAAATTTATGCATAAAAAGTGGCTAACAATAACCTCTTTTTCATAGGCTCTGCCTACAGCAGACCGACTTTAGCTTTACGTAACCAGACAGGATATGTCATGAGACATTTTTATTTAGACTTCATTTTCACAGCTATCGCTTTGATGATAGCTGCGTGGTGGGGATATTCACATGGTGGTATGGGCGGCATGATAACCACCTTATCTATTACTGCCATTTTGGCCGTTATGGAGATTTCATTATCGTTTGATAATGCGGTGGTCAACGCTTCAGTCCTCAAAGGCTGGGACGAATTTTGGAAAAAGATTTTCTTAACCGTTGGTATTTTAGTCGCAGTATTCGGTATGCGCCTAGTATTCCCTATTGTCATCGTTGCGGTTACCGCTGATCTTGGCATGATGGAAGTCGTCAATCTAGCTCTATATCAACCAGAAGAATACTCAGCCAGGCTAATGGCACATCATGCTGAAATCTCAGCATTTGGTGGTATTTTCTTACTGTTGGTTTTCTTAAACTTCATCTTTGATGAAAAAGAAGTCCATTGGTTTGATTGGTTAGAGAGCCGTTTGGCTAAGCTTGGCAAAGTCGATGCCATGAGCGTATTTGTCGCTCTCATCGTCTTAATGGTTGCCGTATCGTGGGCAAGTGCTGAGCAATCAGGTGCTGTATTGATTGCGGGTGTTTGGGGTATCTTGGTTTATCTTGGCGTACAGGTTGTCTCTGGCATGCTAGAAGGCGACCTTGAGGAAGACTTGGAAAACTCAGAAAGTGGCTCAGGCGCAGCAGCGACCAGCGCCATCATGAAAGGCGGTATTATCGGTTTCTTATACTTAGAAGTCCTTGATGCCTCATTCAGTTTCGATGGTGTCATTGGTGCATTTGCAATTACCAACGATGTCATTGTGATTATGTTAGGTCTTGCCATTGGTGCGATGTTTGTACGTTCTATGACTATCTTCTTAGTAGATAAGGGCACGCTCGACGAGTTCGTCTATCTTGAACACGGTGCACATTACGCCATCGGCGCATTGGCAATGATCATGCTACTGTCAGTGAAATTCCACGTACCAGAAATCATTACTGGTCTTATCGGTATTGCCTTTATTGGTTGGGCGTTTGTTGCATCACTGAACTACCGTAAGCAAGAAGCGAAGTCTATTCATTGATGCGCTTTTGGTATTAAAAAACGAAACCAGTCAATAAATCAAAAAAAGGTTGTGTCAATATGTTTGACACAGCCTTTCTTATATCAAACCATCATTTCGATTCTGATATCTGCCTTCATCATTAGACAATTTACTTTTGATAACAATATCTTAACCACTGTTGTCAAAGTTGTAAAAAAGTATCAGAGATACTCGGTTATTATGCTGCTTAATAAGCATATAGTAAGCGCACAAAATACGGCTTGCTTACTAAGCAATCGCTTAGTATAGTAAAACGTAATGATATGTAGAGCTTATACAGACATAACTTGTTTGCACTTACATATCGACCACTGTACCATTTTCAGTTCGTTTTTTTATCATTCAATTATTAATAAATAGGATATTTATATGGCTATTAGCTTAACAAAAGGCGGCAACGTAAACTTATCAAAAGAAGCCCCTGGTTTAACCAATATTACTGTCGGCTTGGGCTGGGATCCACGTGCCACTGACGGTCAAGAATTTGACTTAGATGCGATTGGCTTTTTGGTCAACGAAGCAGGTAAAGTACGCAATGACCAAGATTTTATTTTCTTTAACAACTTAAAATCAGACAATGGTGCCGTAGAGCACACTGGTGATAACCGTACTGGCGAAGGTGATGGCGATGATGAAAAAATCAAAATAAATCTTGCTAGTATCCCAGCTGATGTCAGCAAAGTTGCGGTTTGCGCCATTATCTATGAAGGTCAAGCCCGTAACCAAAACTTCGGTCAAGTTGGCGATGCTTACATCCGTGTTGTAAATGATAATGGTCAGTCTGAAATTGCACGTTATGACCTATCAGAAGACGGTAGCACTGAAACAGCGATGATTTTTGGTGAGCTGTATCGTCACAACGGCGATTGGAAATTCCGCGCTGTAGGTCAAGGCTTTAGCGGTGGTCTTGGGCCATTAGCTTCTTCTTATGGCGTAAACGTATAAGCTTAGCTTTGACGTTATCGCTGAGCAAGGTAGATATTTCAATTAAATATTTGATTGAGATAAAAACAAGCCATCAAGTGTGCCATTTTAAAGCATTTGATGGCTTTAGTTTTAATTGGCTCGCTAAAACTAAAAACCAAACATTCTAAAAATCAGACCCCAAGAGCACGTTTTAAAAATCAGAATAAGGATGGGCAACTCATGGCCGCAACGTTCAGCTTAATCGGTACCATCGAACCTTTTTTACATTGTAATCTCAAAAAAGGCGACTCGATTTATTGTGAAGCCAATGCAATGGTAATGATGGAATCAAACCTTGAGCTAAAAGGTAAGTTGCAAGGTGGATTGATGCAGTCGCTGATGCGCCGTTTTGCCAATGATGAATCATTGTTTCAACAACAAATCGAAGCGGTAAATGGTGAAGGCGATTGCCTGCTTGCGCCCACGCTTGATGGTGACATGCAAATCATTGATTGCGGTGCTCAGCAATATACGCTCAGTGATGGTGCATTTGTAGCTGCACAAACCGGCGTCGATATCAGAGCCAATATTCAGCGCAACCTTGGCGGTGCGGTATTTGGTGATACTGGTGGCTTTATGGTTATGCAGACACAGGGTCAAGGTCAAGTCGTAGTATCAGGTTTCGGTTCACTATTTGAGATTGAGGTGGCACCTGATAAAGACGTCATCATTGATAACGGACACGTCGTTTGCTGGGACTCAAATCTAGATTATAAATTATCGGTTTCAACCAGTAAGAAAAAAGGGTTTATGAGCAATATCATCAATTCAGTCACCAGTGGTGAAGGCATGGTACTAAACTTCTCTGGTACTGGCAAAGTTATTATTTGCTCTCGAAATCGTGACAGTTATCAAGGTTGGTTGCAAAGCGTACTAGGCAGCAGCTCAGGTGGACGCGGTGGCGGTGGTGGGTTTTTAGATAACATTTTATAGCCTCTCTTAGCACTATTTTTAGACGGTTGTACTCACAATTATTATAAGGATCATGACATGGCAGTTAGCTTACAAAAAGGTCAAAAAATCTCTCTCAGTAAAGAAGCTGGCGGAGACCTCACTCAAGTAAAATTGGGTTTAGGGTGGGATGTTGCACAGGGACCACAAGACAAAAAAGGTGGATTCCTAGGCAAATTATTCGGTGGCGCCAGTGGCGGTGGTGACTCTATCGACTTGGATGCCTCATGCATTATGTTCGATGCTAATAAACAAGCGGTTGATGCCATTTGGTTCAGTCAACTTAAATCAAAAGATGGCAGCATCGTACACACTGGCGATAACCGTACTGGTGATGGCGATGGCGATGATGAAGTCATCAATGTAGATCTATCAAGAGTCCCTGCAAGTGTCACCTCTTTAGTCTTTACCGTTAATAGCTTTACTGGTCAGACATTTGAGACGGTAGAAAATGCGTTTTGCCGTATCGTCAATGCCAATAACAATCAAGAAGTCGCACGCTACAACTTATCGGCGCAAGGCGGTCACACGGCGATGGTTATGGCAAAAGTGTATCGCCATAACAATGAATGGAAGATGCATGCCATTGGCGAAATAGCATCTGGTCGTACCTTCCATGATTTGATGCCTGCTATCACACCGCATGCATAATTGGTTTCAATAGCCGTTGTAAAGTTATAACTTTCTTATAAAAAACAGTCCTTCTATTAATAGAAGGGCTGTTTTTTTATACCAAAAAATATTTTTACAGCCGTTGCTATTTACTACCACGCTTCCAGCTAAAGCCCCAATTAAAGGCCTTATCCATCTCTTGATGTCCTTTAAAATATTGGTTGATTCGCTCTACATTGATACTGCCTTGTTGATTGACCAAACGTGCAATGGCACACATCGGCAGATTACCTGTACCTTCTGTCAAACGTGTTTCGATTGGTGGCTGCTCTGGTACAGCAATCGTCACCACACCATCGGTTTGTGCCCAGTTTGGTGCACCTTCGTAGATAAAGGCAAAGATAAACACCTCTTCGATTTGCGACCACTGCTGACCATTGATATCAAGCCACTCACCACCACTTACCTGCCCTGTTCTGTCATCAGCACGCAAGCACACATATGGCGCTGACTGCAAACTACCAAAGCGATTACCTAATGCTTGGATCAATGTTTTTTCACCATTTTTCAAATGAATCATCGCACCAACATCCAGGTCAATACCTCCAGCTTTATGCTGTTTAAACAGATCACCCAACAGACCTTTTTTAGGCGCTTGCTTATCAGTCTCTGGACGTTGATTCCAGTTTAGATTGACGGATATCTTACCAAAATCATCACGCTTCTTAAGATTGATGCTCGATTGATTTTTGGTTAAAGTTACTTTACTTAAATTGATCGAAGGACTGGCTGGAATCGGTGGCGGTGTACTTGTCTGAGGTGCACTACCCTGTTTTTGAGTATTGATTGGACGCTGGGTATTAATAGCTTGAGACTGGCTTTGAGCTTGGTTCTGTGACTGATTTTGAACGGGTGCCTCATCAGCAATTTCAACACCGAAGTGTTCAGATAATGGCTGTAACCCTCCATTGAACCCTTGTGCAATAAATCTAAATTTCCAACTGCCCTGTCGGCGATAACACTCAGCTAAAATAATCGCTTTTTCATCACGACCATTGGCGCTTAATTGACAGGTTACCAGTACTTGACTGCCTTGCAATACTTGAATATCTACGTCACCCACTTGTGCAAGCGTTTGCGCACTAGAAAATGCGAGTGCTATTTTTTCAATACTTGCAGGCTGCGCTGGTAAATTAATATCGAAAAATCCGTCACTATCATGCCCACGGAAACTGACGCTGCCATCGTCGCTACGTGTTTGTCCATAAAATATCATATCGCCATCGCCGCGTACTTTACCATCCGTGGTCAAGCGATAGGCCGCACAATCAATCGCATTTTGACTCAGAATACGGATGCTAATATTGTCTGTCGGTAATGGTGCGTTGGCACCTGCAATTAGAGCTTGACTCATCATACGTCCTTTAAATTGTTTAGGGTGTGTCCTCATTTTAAAAATGGTGATAAAAATGAGATAAATTGTAGTCAAACAAGGAAAATAGCGCAGATAATATAGAGATATTAGTCAGCTATTTGACGCCGTTTGGCAAGATTTAGCCATTTTTAACCCATTTAGATGACTATCGATTGAATTGAGGACACGCCATAGT
>NZ_JBQSVL010000062.1:0-20046 GCF_052376215.1 Psychrobacter sp. AOP7-B1-24 | reverse complement strand
GAAACTCAATCAGGCAGCTTAATTCTATTTATTAGGTGTCTTAAGTTTGGGAGGGTTACCTGACCACTCAAATTATAAAAACCACCAGAATTCGTTGACGTGTTGAAATGATCGATGGCGAAGCGCACGTTGGTATGGGGCGGGTCGATATAATAGGTGGTCGCATAACTACTGGCTATACCTAACATGCCAAGTCCTAAACTGACTAGAAACTTAGAATAAGAGAATAAATTTTTTGAGCATGACGTCTGACTCATAGTGACATTCCTTTGTGTATAGACAAGATTTAATTCATAGTGGACTGATTTTTACCATTTGGTACCAGCCATTTAGCAAACCAATTCGATAAATCATCCATCAAGGTATATACGACTGGAATAACCACGAGACTGAGAAGCGTCGATGTCACTAGACCGCCCAATACTGCCGCTGCCATAGGCCGACGAAAAGTCGGATCAGCATCACCCCAGCCAAACACCAGTGGTAACATGCCAGCACCCATCGCAATCGTCGTCATGATAATGGGTCGTGCTCGCTTACGACAGGAGTCTACAATCGCCTCAAACCTTGGTAATCCACGATTCTGAGCAATAATGGCATAATCTACCAACAGAATAGAGTTTTTGGTGGCAATACCCATCAGCATAATAAAGCCAATCATCGAAGGCATGGACAAACTACTGCCCGTAATCACCAGACCAACAAACGCTCCACCAATAGATAATGGCAATGCCATCAAAATCGTAAACGGCTGAAGCAAACGACCAAATAGTAAGATCAACACACCTAAAATACAGATAATACCAACCGACATCGCGATGATAAATCCAATAAACAGCTCCGCCATATTTTCAGCTTGACCCTGATCAATAACAGTAATTGATGTGGGCAAATTCTGCATGGCTTGGGTGTTTTTGACCGCTTGTACCAGCTCACCCAATTCCATAGTTCCAGGTTGAACGATAATACCGATAGAACGCTCACGATCTAGGCGTTTTATTTGCGCAGGTCCCGTACCGAAATCCAAACGTGCCACCTCTCCTACGCGCACGCCTTGCCCAATTGTATTCGTACTAGGGACGTACAGCCCTTCTAATTGATTGATGTTTTGTTTGGCAATATCTGGCAAACGCACGACGATAGGAATCTGTCTTGTATCCAAGTTGAGCTTGGACAGGCTTTGCTCATAATCACCCACAGTTGCGATACGTAATGTGGTCGCAATATCTTGCGTGGTTACACCTTTGTCTGCCATAGCCAAACGATCCGGCGTGACGGTCAGTTCTTGGCGCGGCAAACTGCGATCACTAGTGACAGCGCCCACACCCGTTAAGGCACGAATCTCTGACATAATCTGCTGCGCGGTTTGCTCAAGCACTTCTGGGTTAGTACTGGTCAAGGAAAAGTTATAACCCGTCTCACCACCACTTGACAATCCAACGGTAAAGCGCGCACTGGGCACTTCTGATAATATACCACTGATTTTTTGCTCAATCTCTTGCTTAGTACCACGCTCAGCACGTGGCGCTAGTACAATATCTAGACTGGCGATATTTTCCGCACTACCACTACTCGAACTAGAATTGGGACCCATATCCTGTTGCGCATCCCCCACAGCGGTAAAAATATCTGTCACTTCTGGCAACGCTAAAATACGGGCACTGGCCAACGCCGCCACATGTTCGGTGTCTTCTAGCGCAACATCTGGCGTCATCTCAATGGCCACTCGCGTCTGGTCAATATCGTTGTCAGGAATGAAGGCCGTCGGTAATAGCTTGACCAGTCCTAACGAAGCCACAAACAATACCAACGTAGCACCTATCGTGATCCAGCGATGATGGAGTGTCCATGCGACCAGTTTGAGATACCATCCCATCGACTTACTTTGCTTTTCGACTTGCTGTTTTTCTGGTCGTAATATGTACGCTGCCATCATCGGCGTAATCAAACGAGCGACTAGCAATGACGCAAAAATAGCGAGTGCCGCTGTCCAACCAAACTGCCGAAAAAACTGACCAACAACGCCGCCCATAAATGCGGTTGGTAAAAACACAGCAATCAAGGTAAACGTAGTCGCCACGACAGCCAGTCCAATTTCATCAGCGGCCTCCATTGCCGCCTCATAAGGCGTCTTACCCATCCTTAGATGACGAATGATATTCTCAACCTCGACGATAGCATCATCGACCAGCACGCCAATGACCAAAGATAAGGCCAATAAGGAAATAATGTTTAAACTGAAATCAAACAGATACATGGCTAAGAAAGTAGGAACCACTGATAACGGTAGTGCGACCGCAGCCACAATCGTCGCTCGTATATTACGTAGAAATAGAAACACAACGATAACCGCTAAAACACCGCCTTCAATCAGCATTTTAATGGATGCATCGTAATCCTGAGCCACTGGTGTCGCTCGATCATAGACCTTATCAACTTGGATATTGTCCATCGATGCAGTGAGGGTTGCCAGCTCTTTATCAACTTGCTCCATGACCTCAACTTCACTCGCCCCTCGCGACCGAGTGATATTAAATGCGACGACTGTCTCACCATCGAGCGATGCAATAGAGCTAGGGTCAGCGGCACCATCTGTCACTTGAGCCATGCGTCCCAACGCTTGCGTACCGCCCGTTGGCACGGCTATTTGTATATCATTCAATCCGCTAGCGCGCTCAACCGCACCCAAAACTCGAATGGTCTGAGTCGTATTGCCTACTTCTGCTTCACCGCCCGAGCTGTCCTGCTGAATACCAGCCAATTGCTGAGATAACTGCGTAATAGAAAACTGTAAACCGCTTAGCGTAATCGGATCTGCAGCCACTGTAATTTCTCGTTCCAGTCCGCCAATACGACTGACCGTGCTCACCCCTGGAATATCGGATAAGCGCTTTGTGATCGTATCATCAACGAACCATGACAAATCTTCAACGCTCATATTATTAGCAGCGACTGAATACGTCACGACAGGAAATCCTGCCGTCGATACTTTGGTGATAATAGGATCGTTGGCGGCGGCTGGTAAATCTCCTTGCACCTCACCAACTGCAGAGCGCACATCATCCACCGCTTCTTGAATGTCTTTTTCTAATACAAATTCAGATGCAATAGTTGCCACCCCAGTCTGCAACGTGGTGCGAATATGCTTAACGCCTTCGATACTGGTGATTCTGTTCTCGATTTTTTTGGCGATGTCGTTTTCTAATTGCGAAGGGGCAGCACCTGGTAGCGTGACAGTTACGACGACAGCGGGCAGATCAATATCTGGGAACTGCTGCACTTTCATTTGCATGAGACCATAGATACCACCCAATGTGAGCAGTACGAATAGCAAGATGGCAACCAATGGATTTTTGATCGAATAGGCCGAGACATTTAAACTCATGAGCGTGCCTGCTCAGCTGAACCAGTAGCAGATTTTTTGCTAGCAGCATCATTCACAATATTGACCAAATCTCCATCATTCAGGAAACTACCGCCCTGCTTCACCATTTGACCATCATTCGGTAATGGCTCTGTGACCGCAACTCGATCACCCAGACGATCACCCAACGTTACCCGTTGTTGCTTAATTCGGCCCGTACTTTTACCATCTTTAGTATTCACATCAGTTATAAGCATGACATAGTCGTAACCATCGTTGCTGACGATAGCGCTATTTGGCACCGTCTGCGTACTAGCACTACCTAATAAAAACTCGCCCGTTTGATACATGCCAGCCCTTACTTGCGCACTGGTATCTAAGCTAGCATAAATAGTGATTTGACGGTTGTCATCGGCAGTAGGTGCAATACGGCTGACTTCTCCCATGACAGAATTACCGCCTGGTAAGCTCACTCGTACTGGCGTACCAACACTGACTTCGCCTATTAGCTTAGGATCGATATCTGCACGCCATTCTAAAATACCGCCTTTGATAATGGTAAACAGTGGCTCACCACCAGCCACCATACCGACTTCGACCGTCTTTTCACTAATAACACCACTCACTGGTGCAACGACTCTAGCATTCTCTACACTCAGGCGCTGACTACTCAGCCGAGCTTTTGATGATTGTAAAGAAGCTCTAGCACGCAGCTCCGCAGTACGATAGCGATCGGCCTCTTGTTTACTGATGGCATCGATATCTAGCAGTGGCAATATACGTGTGGCATCAGCACTGGCATTGGCCAATGTCGCTTCTGCTTCTGCCACATCTGCTTGTGCTTGTAGAACTTGCTGCTCCATCGCATCCGTATCGAATACTGCCAATACTTGACCCGCTTTGACGAAATCTCCTTCCTCGACCAATATACGTTCGATAGCCACACCCGTTACTTTTGCGCTGACGTTCGCCATGTCTTTGGCATTGATGGTGCCATCAGCACGCAATGTATTACCAACATCATCTTGGCTAGGAACGATAGTTTCTACTGAAAGTACCGCCTGTTCTTCACTAGCTGCGTCACTCTCAGCACTACTTTGCTCACTCGTTGTCGCTGCTGATTCATCTGCGTCAACCTTACTGGTATCCCAATATTTACCGAGCAGAACGCCTATCAATAGGACAACCGCTAAGACTGGCCACAACCATAAGGGTATTTTAGAGGTAGGTTTGCCAGTAATCTCTGTTTGACGATAAGGCGGCAACGGGTTATTCACTAGTAGCTGCTCATCATTGGCTAAATTTGACTTATCATTGTGGTCTGAAAGGTCACTCATAGTCGGTCTCTATTCGTTAGTCTCTATAAACAAACAAGCCCTAACGTCGCAAAAAAATATAAGGGAAACAAGATGATGTAGACCAATCTTATCAAGAATAGTTTTTTAATATTGTAGACTATCTAATCATTGCGTCAATTCAGTTAAGTATCTGAATAGTCAATTGTTGATAATAACTAGGAACTGTTTATGTTTAGTAGATAACCTTTTATACCTCAGCACGGTGCCACATTGAACTGGTGAAGATATAATGAGAGTGCTTGATAGCAATAGAATAGGAAAACTAATAATAGAATACAAAAACCAACGATACAGAGTACGTACAGTTCAGCCTTGTATTTTCGGCATAATTTGTCATTATTGATGACTAAACCATTAATAAAGGAAATAGTCATGGCTAATAAATCAGATGTAAAAAAGTTTAAGAAAGATATTAAAGAAACCAAAATAGCAATTAAGCAAAAAAAGAAAGATCTCAAAGCACTTAAAAAGTCACTAAAGAAAGCAAAAAAAGCCAAATAGTTTTGTTAAAGTAAAAAAAAGAGGAAAGAGGATAGCATTAGCTGTCCTCTTTTTTATTTACTGTTGATATAGTCAAAGGCTCTATTAACATTTTACGCATTGGTATAGCGACTAGCTTCTGGCATCCAACGATGGATGAGCTGGCTGACATCTGCTTTTCGAGCAGGGTCTGATATTAAATGCTTGGCCAAACGCTGCGCAATCGCAAATAGCTGCTCATCACGAATCAGGTCGGCTAAATAATAACCGATATTGCCCGTTTGACGCTTACCCAACAACTCACCTGGCCCACGCAGCTCTAAGTCTTTTTGCGCAATAACGAAACCATCCGTACTATCACGTAATACATTCAAGCGCTCAGTACCAGTCTCCGACAATGGCTTTTGATAGAGCAGTACGCAAAAGCTTTTGGTAGAGCCTCGTCCAACTCGCCCGCGTAATTGGTGCAGCTGCGACAGTCCCAATCGTTCTGCATTTTCGATGACCATTAACGACGCATTAGGCACATCAACACCCACCTCGATAACAGTAGTAGCAATGAGCAAGTCTAACTGTCCTGTTTTAAATTGCTGCATGATGGCTTGCTTATCAGCAGACTTCATTTTGCCATGTACCAGTCCAATACGAATATCCAAGCGCTCATTTAAGTCTTCATAAGTTGCTTCGGCCGCTTGCGCATCCAGCACACTAGACTCTTCTACCAGTGAACAAACCCAATAAGCCTGCCTGCCCGCCTCACAATTAATAGCAATTCTTTCAATCACTTCATCACGGCGATTACGATCAATTGTTACAGTCGTAATGGGCGTACGACCCGGCGGTAATTCATCAATGATAGAGGTATCCATGTCACCATAAACACTCATGGCTAGCGTGCGTGGAATCGGGGTTGCAGTCATAATCAACTGATGCGGTGTGCTATTGGCGACGCCTTTATTGGTCAATGCCATACGCTGCTCAACACCAAAACGATGCTGCTCGTCAATGATGACTAGACCTAACTTGGCAAACGTTACCGTTTCTTGAAACAACGCATGCGTACCAACTACGATTTGTACGGTATTCTCACTCACCGCTTCCAACGCTTCGCGGCGCTGCTTCGCGGTTTGCTTACCCGCGAGCCAGCCCACTCCGATACCCAATGGCTCAAACCACTGTTTAAAATTAACCAAATGCTGCTCTGCTAAAATCTCAGTCGGTGCCATCACCGCCACTTGCCAGCCACTATCAAGTGCATAACCTGCTGCTCCTGCCGCGACTAGCGTCTTACCTGCACCGACATCACCTTGTACCAGTCGCAACATAGGCACAGAGGTTGCCATATCGGCCGTAATATCGCGCATCACCCTTTTTTGAGCACCTGTTAGGTCAAAAGGTAGCGCCCCAAATAACGCGTCAGCTAATGGGCTTTGAGTGTCGCACTTGGGCGCTTTGTGCTGATGTAATTGTTGACGACGATATAGTAGACTGAGCTGATGGGCCGTTAGCTCTTCAATAATCAAACGCTGACAAGCCGCATGGGTGCGCGCACTCAACTGCGTTAATAATTTATATTGCTGACCAGCATCGGTATAAGTGGGCGGCGTATGTAATAACACTAACGCTTCAAATATCGTCAAATTATAAACGTTATTATTGGCCGTGCTAGCAGCGACGGTATTGATATCATTGTTTGTATGATGGTTAGCAGTATAAGCAGCTGCACCGGCTTTATTGACACTACTGATGCTATTTGCGCTATTGCCCGTTGTATTGTCTGGCACACTACGCGCCAAGGTTGAAAATATGTCTTCTGGATGACCCGTTTCTGTTTCCAATAATTTTGAAGGTTCAAAAGGTGCCAATGGTAAGTCTGCCACGACACTGAAATCAGTCGTGGTAAACAGCGTCATCGGCAATCCTTGGCTGCGTACCGTCTGTAACGCCAACTTAATCAATGTACGCAGCTTATTCTGATGCAAGCCTTTGACACTTGGATAAATCGGTTGCAGCCCCGTGTTGGTCGTAGCAGCACTGTCTGTCACAATCTGGTATTCAGGATGATGTATCTGCTTGCCGTATCGACTGACTTTGACCTCACCAAACAATTGCAACTGCGTACCCAAGCTCATCGTTTGTGCGAGACCGCGATACACCTTAAAAAACCGCAATGAAATGGTGCCTGTATCATCATCCACCACAACGGTCATGCCGCTGCGTTTGGTATCAACGTGTACCACGCGCCCAGTGATGAGTACCGATTGCCCATTTTCTGCGTCAGCTATAGAGACCAGTCTGCTACGATCCTCATAATCACGTGGCAGATGCAGCAGCAAATCAAATATTCGTTTGATATTTAATTGTGCCAATTGCTCTGCGACTTTTAGCCCGACACCTGCCAGCGCTGTCACGGGCATATCTAGCGCCGAAGCGGGCAGATCAGACATAATGTGGTCTGAAGAATGAACTGGAGCGTGGCTTACCGATGTTGGCATCAAAGATCCTAGCGAGATTTTTAAATATGTTATATGTTTAACTGTCGTATTATCATTTAGAAAAAGATCAATAAGTCATTTATATCATACCAATCACTAGGGCGTGTTTGATATTCATAAACAGGGCGTGTTGAACATTCAAATATTAGGGCTGCTGATTGCTAAAATTGCACCAAACTAGGCGCAAGCCGACGATAATGTCGAGACCTTAACTAGGCTTGTAACAACGTTTGCAAAAATGTTTGGAAGCATTTTTGCATCAGCCTTGAGAACGGCTCGAGCAAAGCACTGCTTTGCCCGTTTGCAAGGCGAGAGCTGTGCTCGAGTGGAGGGCAGTACTCTTTTTTGTCAATACATGGCGAAATTGTTTCACCTAGAATGACTAGGCATCAAAAATTTCACTGCATATTGTCTGAAAAATAGTCGCTGCCAGCACCACATTTGAATGTTCAACACGCCCTAGTCAGGACTATGATGTTTAAATGTTTAATATACCCAAACACCGTCTTTTCTACAGTATGGCAATTATATAAGGTTTTTTTATGCCGATTACTACTCTTCACTCCGCATATAATCATCGCTTATTACTAACGCGGATGAGTATTCTGTCCCTATTAGGAGTGGCTATCAGTGCTTGCAGCACCTTGACCGCAGCCCCTGTAACGCCAGACATACCTGATATAGAGCCACCGAGTGTGGCATTAGTATTAGGTGGTGGCGGTGCTAAAGGATTTGCCCATGTAGGCGTCATTAAGGCATTAGAAGAGAATGGTATTACACCCACGCTAATCGTTGGCACCAGCGTCGGTAGCTTAGTGGGTAGCCTATATGCTAGCGGCTATACACCTGCTCAGCTTGAGCACTTAGCACTCGCTACCACAGATAATGAGCTGACAGATTTCACCTTGTCCAACCAAGGGTTTATCGAAGGCATCAAGCTCAAAAACTTTATTAACGCCAACGTGAATGGTCAAGCAATAGAAGACTTTCCTATCCGCTTTGCGGCAATTGCTACCGAAAAAAACACGCTAAAAAAAGCAGTGTTTACCACTGGTAATGCTGGACTGGCTGTACAAGCATCTTGTAGCGTGCCCAATATCTTTATCGCCCCGCGTATTCCCGAAAAAATTGGTAAAAAATATATCGATGGCGGTGTCGTCAGTTTAGTGCCTGTCGATAGTGCGCATGATTTGGGTGCCGATATTATCATCGCCGTAGATGTGACTGAGAGTAATAATAACGCAACTACCTCTGCACCTAATAGCATGCCGAATATCCGCTCATTAAGCAGCTTTTGGGGATTTCTAGAAAACAATATCATGGCACAATCAAGTACCAATCGTAACGCATCAAACTACCATGAACGAGATCGTGCAGATATTATCATTACGCCAGACGTTGGTCATATCAGCTCAATAGATACCAGCCAACGCAGCACACTTATCACTGCTGGATCAAAAGCCACTACGCCACAAATTAACGCAATTAAGCAGTTAATCAAAGAAAAATCTCAAAGCAAATATGCAACTCTTTAGCTTATAAAAACGCTTTAACTTATTAGGGCGTGTTGAACATTCAAATGTGGTGCTGGCAGCAACTATTTTTCAGACAATATGCAGTGAAATTTTTGATGCCTAGTCATTCTAGGTGAAACAATTTCGCCATATATTGGCAAAAAATAATACTGCCCCAAAGGGCTGATGCTAAAATCACCCCAAACGTCGTTACAAGCCTAGTTAAAGTCTCGACATTATCGTCGGCTTGCGCCTAGTTTGGTGCAATTTTAGCAATCAGCAGCCCTAATATTTGAATGTTCAACACGCCCTAATAGGCTGCGTATGTAAAGCTTTTAGAATTCAAGCACCCATAAAAAAGCACCACAGTCATCAACTGTGGTGCTCTCTATCATGAATCAAATCTTGAATAATTTACGATTCAGTTAGGGCGTGTTGAATGAGTTTATTTAACGCGAGCGCGATATTTAACCGCGACTGTATCGTTCAGACCAACACCTTCCAGATCCCAACGAACCGCTTTATAGTACTTTAAATCTACATCTTGCAGCTGGTTGTTTACTCTAGTACGTAATGGCATACGAGAAAAACTATTACCATCGACGCTACCATATGGAAACTCTGGCGAGACCGTCTTCATCAATTCCACTTGCTCAGGAATACTCATGGTGACCGTCATTTTACGTACTCGATCAGCATTGGTATTGGTAAAGTATCCTTGATACTCTAAGACATTACCTGACTGCAAACGTGTACTTTCATTAACAGGAACCAATACTTCTTGACCATTTGCATCAGTGCTAACCAATGATGCAGTGATTTTGCTGTTAACAGCTTGTGCGCTTGAATTGCTAGCTTGATTAGCGGTTGCTTGTACAGTGGCCGATCCATCCACTGCTTGCTCTGGTGTAGGCAACATCGCCGACGCTTGAGTTACTACCATTGCACCGATCAGCGTACCGGCGACTACCTGAAACAAGCGATGGCCGCTCCAAGTGCTGAATGGACTAGCAAATTGATTGTTTTTTTTCATGGTTCTCATTATCCCTGGTTAATATATCGGTAGAACATATCTGGAAAATTTAAGGCACTTTCACTAGAGTCTGTAGGCATGACCACTTAACTATAGTCAATAATAAACTATCTAGCCTGCTACGATAACCATATCGAACCTAGCGGTTGTATAAGGTTGATAATTTTTATTGATTATCTGCGTTCGCTATCCGTAAAGCAATAGCGTTTAGCATAGCAAAAAGTATTTGTACGCACACTAACCCCGTGTTGAGGTTGTGTATAGCCAATCTACTACAGACATTCGTTAATACAACTGAAATAAAAGATAGCTCATAACGGCATTTTTTGCTATGGTAAATCTTTAGCGATAAGCATTCTTTTGCTACGCCTTTTTCTTATTCTAACGACTACTGCTCCCATTATGACTACTAGCGCCATGCCCCAAATTAACCCTGAATATGTTCAGTGGTTCCGCAACTCTGCTCCATATATCAATACCCATCGTGGTAAAACTTTTGTGATTATGTTTGGCGGTGAAGCGGTCGATCACGTAAACTTTAGCACGCTTATTCATGACTTTGCCTTACTACATAGCTTAGGAATCAAGCTAGTGCTGGTGCATGGAGCACGACCGCAAATCGAAAAAAACTTAAAAGACATGGATATCGCGTCTCCACTACATCAAGACATTCGCATTACGCCAAGAGTAGCGATGCCTGCTATTTTGCAAGCAGTAGGTGCTATCCGCTTACAGCTTGAGGCTCAGCTATCAATGGGGCTTGCCAACTCACCGATGTACGGCTCTCGCATTGATGCCATCTCAGGAAATTTTGTCACAGCGCGTCCTTACGGTATCCGTGATGGTGTCGACTATCAGATGACAGGTGAAGTGCGCTCTATCGATGTTGAAGCCATTAAAAACAACCTGCTACACGATCATATCGTCATTTTAGGCTCTATGGGTTATTCAGCGACTGGCGAAGTTTTTAATCTACTGGCCGAAGATGTCGCGCTAAATACAGCGGTAGCTTTAGGTGCTGATAAATTAATATTCTTAGGTGAAGAAGCAGGCATCAATGATGATGACCGCCTATTGCGTGAAATGATTCCAAACGAAGTTGATCGCTTTTTACGTGATCGCGATTTAAACTGCGAAATCAATTATTTCTTAAATTGTGCGAGTTTGGCTTGCCGCCAAGGTGTCCATCGCACACATATCATCTCCTATGCCAAAAATGGTGCCTTATTAGAAGAACTATTCACTCGTGACGGCTCAGGCACCCTTATCAGCCATGATCCTTACGAAGAAATTCGCCGTGCCAATATTGATGACGTAGTAGGACTGATCGAGCTGTTATCTCCGCTAGAAGAGCAAGGTATTTTGGTCAGCCGCTCACGCGAACGTTTGGAACAAGACATTGAGCATTATAGTGTCATTAAGCGTGATGGTATGATTTTGGGCTGTGCAGCCCTTTATCAATTAGACAGTGATTCTGCAGAAGTTGCCTGTGTTGCCGTACACCCTGAATATCGGAACGGTAGCCGCGGTGCTGATTTGCTCGCATTTTTGGAGCAACAAGCCCGCAGCCATGGTCTACACAAGCTATTTGTATTGACCACTCGCACAGCACATTGGTTTGTTGAACAAGGCTTTGCCGAAGTTGAAGCATCTGCATTGCCCGAGTCTCGTCAAGAGCAGTATCATAACGGCCGAAATTCTAAAGTTTTCCAAAAAAACTTATAACAACAATGGTGATGGATGTTATTAAATAACATCCGAAAGCCCCAAACGCTAGCCATAAAAAAGCCCTCTTACTTTAGAGGGCTTTTCTTATTCAATATGATACTTAATCAGTATCAATACTTATTATTTTACTGACAACAACTCAACCGTAAATACTAACGTGCTGTTAGGCTCGATTCCTGCATTACCTGCTTCGCCATAAGCGATATCTGACGGGATGTAAAACTCATA
The DNA here is from genome assembly GCF_052376215.1 of Psychrobacter sp. AOP7-B1-24. Taxonomy (NCBI): domain Bacteria; kingdom Pseudomonadati; phylum Pseudomonadota; class Gammaproteobacteria; order Moraxellales; family Moraxellaceae; genus Psychrobacter; species Psychrobacter sp. AOP7-B1-24. The sequence continues at coordinate 7,846 of NZ_JBQSVL010000062.1, read as the reverse complement.
TTTACCGCCTTCTTTCATCAACTGTAGACCTTCTGTCCAGCCAGCGATGACTTGATTTAATGGGAATTCAATTGGCTCACCGCGCTCATAAGAGCTATCAAATACAGTACCATCGATCAACTTACCTTCGTAGTTTACTTCAACCACGTCAGTTGCTTTTGGTGATTTACCAGTACCTTCTGTTACTACCTTGTACTGCAGGCCAGAAGCCGTTTCTTTGACGCCTTCTTTTTTAGCATTTTCTGCTAAAAAAGCTGCACCTTTGGTTTTATTCTCTTCAGCTTTTGCTTCCATATCTTTGACAAATTTTTCTTCTTGCTCTTTTTGATACGTCGTCAATACTTCTTGCATTTGCTCTTGAGTCAATGCTGAGTCGTTACCTTCATAACCATCACGAAAGCCTTTTTCGAAAGTATCAAGATTTAGGTCACTGACAGCCTCTTTATTACCTTCAGCCATCATAAAACCTAAGCTATAGCCCACTTTTTCATCTGCTGAGCTTTGCTCAGTAATTGAAACGCTTTGAGCTGCAGTCTCTTGACTGCCATTATTTGTGCTACAGCCTGTTACTAACAACATAGCGCTAGCAAGTGCACCAACACTTAACGTAGTGATTTTTTTCATAAAATACTCTCAAATTGTAAAAATAGTGGCGAGATGTCACATTTTTCTATAATAGCAAAACTTAGTTTTAGTAACCATGTTTAGAATAAAATTATCGGGTGAATGTATAATCTATGTTAATATTCATTCACATAATAACAAGTTATCACACAAATATAGTAACAAGTTAAGCATTGTGTCTTTAAATCTACTGGTTCATCAGCTATGCTAAATTAGCTAAGATGATAAGCAATCAAGTATCTGCTTTATCAAAAAACATCTAGGTACCAGTAATAAAGCCATAAATATAAAGCAAACAGGTACTTTTTGATAAGGCTATTTACGCGAAAACCATAACATCATCGCATAGCTTACTTTGAAGAACACTATTTACTATAACCATCTATATATTGGCTCCGCTTAATAATAACGGTACTCATAGTATCGTTTGGCAGCTGTTATATGATGATTAAAGGAGGATAACATGAATCCAATGTACACATCTTTTAACGGCTATCTGGGTGGCCCTATCGGCTCCATTATCGGTGCTATTTTAATTTTTATTATTGGTTGGCTAGTTGCACTTGGCATCGCGGCTTTGGTACGCAACGTGCTCTCTAAAGTCAATCTTAACCAACGTATGAATTCTTCAACGGGTAAGGCTTATGACCTAGAAGGTATTTTCTCCAAGGTTGTATTCTGGTTTATCTTTATAATCGCTATTTCAGGAGCGCTAAATCAACTAAACTTAAACTCCATTTCAACTCCATTTGCAAATATGGTAAATCAAGTCTTAGCATTTATTCCTAATTTGATTGGCGCTATTGCTGTTGGTCTTATTGGTTGGGTCGTGGCTACCGTTGCACGTACAGGTATCAATACTGTACTGTCTAAAACCTCAATGGATGAACGTTTAAGTGCTCAAGCTGGCGTTAAACCAATGAGCAGTACAATTGCTGACATAGTTTATTGGTTCATCTTACTAGTCGTTTTGACCATGGTGCTTGGTAAACTACAGCTTGATGGTTTATTTGCACCACTAACTAATATGGTTGATAAAATTTTCAGCTTTATACCTAATATTTTGATTGCAGCAGTTGTCTTTGTTGTTGGCTACATTATCGCTAAAGTAGTACGTGGTATCGTAACCAATCTAGTTGCTACTTTTGATATACAAGCAATTGCTTCAAAAGCAGGTTTAAGCGAAAAAAATAGCCTACCCAACATTGCTGGTTCATTAGCATTTTTAGTAATTATTATTCCAACGATTATTGCCGCATTAAATGCGCTAAAAATCGAAGTAATTGCTCGTCCTGCGACGAACATGCTGAACAAAATCATGGAAGCATTGCCAAACATCTTTATGGCAGCAGCTATCTTAATAGTGACTTTCTACGTCATTCGTATGGTCGCCAACATTATCAAAGGCCTAATCGAAAACACTGCAATCAACCAATTGCCTGCTAAAGTTGGTCTAGAAGAAGCCATGGGCGACAAACAAGTTTCTGACTTGGTTGGTTGGGCAATTATTTTCTTTGCTATGTTATTTGCCTCTATCGCAGCGGCCGATCTATTAGGTTTCGAACCTATCTCAGCCCTCATCACGATGTTTATCGCTTTTGGTGCCAACATTATCTTGGGCGCAGTTATTCTATTCATCGGCTTTTGGCTTGCCAATATTATTGCTAGTGTTGTTGAACGCTCTGAACAAGGTTCACAGTTCTTAGCAAACATCGTACGTGTACTGATCATGGGTCTAGTACTTGCCATGGGTCTAAAAGCGATGGGCATTGCTGACTCTATTGTTAACCTAGCATTTGGTCTAACATTAGGTGCTGTAGCTGTGGCCTTTGCTCTATCGTTTGGTCTTGGTGGTCAAGAAGCAGCAGCTCGTTTCTTGCGCAAAATGCAAGACAAAATGGATGAAGAACAAACTGAAGCAAAAGCGAAGTCTACACTTGAGCCTAGCGCATCAACTGAAGATAAAGTTGCTGAAGCAGTTCGTGACAACACACCAACCGCTACAAGCACACCAACTAATGACGTGCATACAGATGTAGTTGATACCACTTCTGTCAATACTGACGATATCAGCAATGATGGTAACGTGTTACTACCTGGTAGCGACGACAAATAAATAGCCTATTATTCTTAAGCCTTACATAAAAAAAGACAGCCTAGGCTGTCTTTTTTTATGGTGACTATGAAGTTGGACACAGTTACAAGTGTTTATTATTGAGAGAGTAGATTCTAAGGTATTGGATTTCTAATCATAAGTACCATGAGATACAGTCGCTTTCATGGTGATGAGTTGTTATGATGATATCCAAGTCATATCGCTTATGTGCAGACTCATAGACAGTGCATCATGCACAATGACGTTTGTAGTATAAAGCCCTAAAATTTATTTAACGACAATCATATAATAACAAGGATTGAACAATATGAAGCGCTTTAAAGAAAAGACCGTCATCATAACTGGAGCTGATTCAGATATTGGTCGTGCAACCGCACTTAGGTTCGCGCAGGAAGGGGCTAATTGTATTATTGTTGGCATTAGTTCCGATATCCTAGAGTATATCTATGAAGACCTTCCACAAGACCACACTTGGATTAATACAGGCAATCATCTTACTGTAACCAGTGATGTGAATGACCCAAGTCAGACAGCAAGATTGATAGAGCATGTACTCGATAAATACGAGCATATTGATGTGATGGTCAATATAGATACTGAAATTGGCATTCATCAGGCAGCTATTCCAGAGCTAATAAAAACCCAAGGTAATATTGTTAACGTCTCAACGCTGACTGATATCCCAGTAGATTGGGATATTGATACTTATAAAGCTGAACAGCGTAACTTGACTGATATTACAAAAAAATTGGCGTTAAAAAATATTCCAAATAACGTACGTATTAACGCAGTAGCAGCAGGCTTAGTCGCGACAGGTGACAGCTCTAATCCTTTTGTTGCACTCTCCCCATTAGGAAAAACCGCCACACCTTTTGATGTGACCGCCGCCGTTATGTTTTTGGCCAGTGAAGATGCGGCCGTTATCACTGGTATGAACCTACCTGTCGATGGCGGGGTTAGCACATTCAATAGCTAATAAGCTTTTGGATAGCACCAATACGTATCACTATCAATAAAAGAAGCCCCCTAACATCACCATGTTAGGGGGCTTCTTTTATTGATGTAGGAACAGCGCATTTAAATGGCTTATTTGGCTGAGTTATTGATGTCTTGTAGCGGCTGTGATAACCGTTCAGGATGTCTGGGTATGACTCCCTGATACTGCGCATAAATTTTTGGCAGATCGGCTTCAATATCACCAGTAGGATGAACCAGTGACATAAAGCGTATTTCTTTAGTATTGTAGTCCATGGCCACAGGTAAAATCGGTACGCCAGCACCGACTGCCAAATAATAAAACCCTGTTTTCCACTTCTCAGTGTAGTCACGGGTGCCTTCTGGTGACAACCCCAAAAATAAAGGCTCACCTGTCTTAAACTTGTCTATGCTTGACTGTAATACTGATCCTTTGTTGTCACGGTCAATAGGAACAATGCCCATCCAATGCATCAGCTGTGCCAGCACGGGTATTTTAAACAAGGTATGCTTGCCCATAATACTAATTTTTAAATCTAGGGCGAATAAGCTAGGTATCGCATATATTCCATCAACATTTGACGTATGGGGCAAGGCTAAAACAACCGCTTGTGGAATATCTGGAATCTCACCAACTGTACGCCAACCTGATGCTTTTAACATCGCTGAGGCAACAATTGGCGCAATCCTATTGCCACGTCTCGGGATTAAGCTACCCAGCTGTTTTTTGCTGAGCTTTGGTAAAATTTTAGAGCGTTCAGTCTCAGAAACTTTCTTTGCGCGATTAAAAAACTTTGATGTCATGACGGCACCATATAATAAAAGATACTGACATAATACCATTAAGCTTGTGCTACTTAACTGAATTTTGCAGGCTTTTATTGCGTTATTACTTACTCAAACATAAATACATGAAGTATATATATCCGTTACTCTGCACCTACCCTTCCGTATATTCTTATGGAATATCTGCTAAATTCCCTTTACTCTCAAGCCAAGACTTGCGGTCAGAGGCACGCTTTTTGGCTAAAAGCATGTCCATGATACTGTTAGTAAGTAACATATCATCCATGTCGAGCTGTACTAAGCGGCGCGTGTCACGGTTCATTGTTGTTTCACGTAATTGCTCTGCGCTCATTTCACCCAAGCCTTTAAAGCGAGTGATTTGTGCCTTTTTATTACCCGGTACATTGGCCAAAATATGCTCAAGTTCAGGCTCATCTAAAGCGTAATGCACCTCTTTACCGACATCCACACGGTATAACGGTGGCATCGCTACAAATAAATGGCCAGCATCAACTAGCGCAGGAAAGTGCTTCACAAACAAAGCACAGATCAGCGTTGCGATATGCAAACCATCCGAGTCAGCATCCGCTAAGATACATATTTTGTCATAACGTAGCTCAGACAAATCATCGGAAGCAGGATCCACCCCGATAGCAATAGCAATATCATGAATCTCTTGGCTCGACAGCACAGTATCTGATGACACTTCCCACGTATTTAGAATCTTACCACGTAGAGGTAATATCGCTTGATAATGACGATCGCGCGCTTGCTTAGCACTACCTCCTGCAGAATCCCCTTCAACTAAGAATAACTCTGCGCCATCACGCAAATCACCACGGCAGTCTGCTAGCTTACCCGGCAGTGCAGGGCCTTGCGTGATTTTTTTACGGGCGACTTTTTTGGCAGATTTAAGACGACGTCCAGCTTTATTAATGGCCAGCTCAGCAATCTGCGTGCCCATGTCTGCGTTTTGATTTAACCATAGGCTAAACGCATCTTTTGCCAGTGTTTGCACGGCACCAGCAGCCTCTCGGCTAGACAGACGCTCTTTGGTTTGTCCAGAAAACTGCGGCTCAGAGAATTTAAGAGAAAGGATATAATTCACCCCATCCCAGACATCTTCTGCAGTTAGCTTCACACTACGCGGTAGCAGATTGTGAATATCACAAAACTCACGTAATGCCTCTAAGATACCCGTGCGCAGGCCATTGACGTGTGTACCACCTTGAGCAGTAGGAATAAGATTGACATAACTCTCTTGAATGGGCGTCCCACCATCAGGCAGCCAAGACAATGCAAAAGTAATACCCGCCCGTTCGCCCGCTTTTGTATCATGATTATAATAAAACGGTGCTTCAGGCAAGGTCTCAAGACCGTCGAGTTGCTCGTTTAAATACTCAACAACCCCATCGGCAAACTGCCAAACCACCTTTTCATTATTAATCTCATCGACAAATTCAATTGTCAATCCAGCAGACAACACAGCTTTGGCCTTGAGATTATGTTTGAGCTGCTTAACATTAAATTTAGGGGTATCAAAAAAGCTACCATCCGCCCAAAAATGCACTTTAGTGCCGCGCTTACGCTTGTTCGAGCTCACCGATTCAGTCAATGGCGTCACTGGTGCACCATTCTCAAACGCCATATCAAACTGTGTACTATCACGCCATACGGTGACTTCAACACGCGTCGATAGCGCATTAACGACAGAAATACCTACGCCGTGCAGACCACCCGAAACCTCATAATTAGAAGTCGAAAATTTACCACCCGCATGCAAACGCGTCAAAATCAGCTCAATGCCTGATTGATTAAATTCAGGATGGATATCCGTGGGCATACCGCGACCATCATCTTCGACAGACAACGACCCATCACTATATAGCTGAACTTTGATCGTCTTCGCATAACCCACCAATGCTTCATCAACTGAGTTATCGATAACTTCCTGTGCCAAATGGTTGGGGCGCGTGGTATCGGTATACATACCTGGACGACGACGTACTGGCTCCAGCCCCTCTAGGACTTCTAACGACTGCGCATTATATTGACTCACAAATGCATCCTTAACTGTTCATGTGCGTTTAATTCTATTGAACCATTATAACGAAAAATAGCGACATTAACGTCAATACTCAGTCGCTTACGTCATATAATGTCGTCTATTTAATTCTGTAGCAAACGCTGTAGCGTCTCGATGACCATAGGCAGCTGTTCGTTAAAATCACTAAATCTATGATCGCCGCCTTCTTGCAGAGTGACCCTTACATCAGACCCTCTATAAAAATCTCTTGATAAATAAGGGTTCAGCAGCTCATCTCCTTCTTTGATCAAGACAGCCATTTTATCAGGGTGATTAATTGTTTCTAAAGGATGCGCGGCAAACCATTGCAAATCTGCGTGAGTAATATCCCAGCCACCTGCTGTAGTATGCAGAATGTCGTTGTTTAACGCGTCACCTTCGTTATCAGTATTTGCTAACAATTCATTAGCAAAACGCTGCAACGTAATATGTGGCTGCGTACTGGGGTTTAATAATAAAGCCGCACAGCCTGTATGATTACTTACCAGCGTAGAAAAATAACCGCCTAACGAGCTACCTACTAGAACCGTCCTAGCATCTCTATTTAATTCGGCCACCAATTTGACCAGCTGCTCAAAAACTTGCTCAGGAGCGCTGTTAAGATCAGGGCGATATACGCTGATATCAGAATAATACTGACGACAATAGTTTTCTAATAATCTGCCTTTAGTAGAGTTCGCATCGCTATCCAGTCCATGAATATAAATAATGTTCACGTATAATCTCGCTTATTAATTTTGTTATGATTGCTTTATATAGATACTAAACGCTCAGCATAGCATCCACTTCATAAAAACAGTAATAATAAAATGGCACACTATTATTCAGTAATTACTGCAAAATAATGTTTTACAATAAGGCTAGACAAAAAATTAGGCAAATCAAAGGAATGACGATAATAATAATGGAGCCGCCATGAACCAACAGTTTGAGCTGTTTGAGATTGCCAATCCATGCATTGGTCTTTGCCAAAGCAATAAAAAAGGCTATTGCTTTGGTTGCTTGCGCAGTCGTCCTGAGCGTCAGCTATGGCATAACATGACGACAGAACAGCGCCGTGAAGTGCTACGGCTAGTTTCTGGACGCAGGCACCGTATCGAACAGATGAAACAGCGTAAAGGTGAGCAATTGGGGTTTGATTTTGAGGAAGTTGTTGAAGTTGGGAAGTTGTTTTAGAGTATTTGAGATTAGTAAATATAGTGAAGCATAAATTGTAATATAGTCATCAACTAAAAATTGATTTAAAGCTTCACTTTAAA
>NZ_JBQSVL010000061.1:0-20090 GCF_052376215.1 Psychrobacter sp. AOP7-B1-24 | reverse complement strand
AAGAATAATCTTAAGCCCTTTTTTTGTGATAAGTCTTACTACTTCAGTGCACTCACAAATACAATAATGACTGCAAGTGGTGCCACAACTTTGACTATGAATTGCCAGATCTGAAACGCACCTCTAGACAATCCAAGCTCTTCTCTAATACTACGCTGATCCATTCTCCACGCAAGAAATACAATTGCTGCAAGACCTGTGAGAGGCAAGAGAAACTTACTGGTTAATTTATCTAAAGCATCAAAGATATTATTGCCCATAATAGTAAAGTCAGACCACAGATTGAACGATAGCAGTGCTGCAATACCTAGCAACCAGATTACGATACTTGCAACGATAGTCGATACGGTACGACTCATTGAGGTACGTTCTTCTAAAAACTCAACGGTTGGCTCAAGCAATGAGATTGCAGAGGTGATAGCCGCAAAGGTAATCAGTAAGAAAAATAGTGTGCCAATGATAGTACCTGCACCCATGCTACCAAACGCGATAGGTAAGCTGACAAAAATAAGACCAGGACCTGATGCAGGATCTAAACCATTGCTAAAGATGATTGGGAAGATTGCCAGACCCGCAGCCAACGCAATAACGGTATCCAAAATAACAACAGTACGAGCTGTCTTAAGTAGATTTACTTCACGGCCCAAATATGAACCATAAGCCACCATGATGCCCATACCAATTGATAGCGTGAAAAAAGCATGACCCAAGGCTGCAATCATGACTTCTTCAGTCAGTTTACTAAGATCAGGGGTAAACAAGTAAGCCACTGCATCACCAAAACCACCATTCATGACGTTATAGCCAACGATCACAAATAGAATCACACCCAATAATGGCATCAAAATCTTGGCAGCTCTTTCAATACCACTAGTCACGCCAATACCGACGATAATAGCAGTAAGAGCCATAAATACAGTGTGCCATACTGTTAATGCACCAGCTGAAGCTAACATAGTATCAAAAGTGGCGGCGACTGAATCACTATCTTGACCAACAAAGCTACCTGTAGCAATTTTCGTCACGTAGTTGAGTGCCCAACCACCGATGACACTATAGAACGATAGGATTAAAAAACCGCCTAAAACACCTGAAGCACCAATAATCTTCCAACTGCGCGATCTACCTTCACTTGCTGCAACGTCAGCAAAAGTATTGACTGGATTTTTTTGACCACGGCGACCTATCAGCCACTCAGCTACTAAAATCGGAAAACCTACTAGCGCAATACAAAATAAATAAGCGATAACAAAAGCTGAACCACCACTCTCACCGACCATATATGGAAACTTCCATATGTTTCCTAAACCAACTGCCGATCCTACTGCTGCTAATATGAAGCCAAAGCCCGAGCTCCACTGTGCATGTTCCTGTTTGTTGATAGCCATTTTTTCCATCCTCATACTTCAAATAATGTCGCTGACAATCTTCCTTGATCGTCACAAAAGCCAGTTATAATATTAAGCTATTTAGCAAGCGGCTCGCTATGAGATACTTAGCAACATTAAGAAAGAATTGTTTGCATTACCATAAACGCTCAGTTTCTGCTAAGCGACCAAAAAAGTCAAGTAGTCACAAATATAAAAAGCCATAACTAATAGTTATGGCTTTCGTTGATTTTTTCTAGAGCTAACAAGAGTTTAGCTAATCAAAAAAAATTGACTGGTACTAATTTTGTGCGTATGTTTAACGCACTACGCCGCGACTGCTTTTCTGTAATGAGTCAATAAGTAATTGGATTTTTGGCTCTTTTCTCAGTAAGTCGTTGTTTAATACTTCAAGTGCTTGTACAGTCGTCAAACCTGATCTAAAAATGACACGATACGCTTGACGCAGCACATCAATAGTCTCTTTCGACCAGCCCTTGCGTCGCATTCCCTCGACATTAAGACCGTGAGCTTTGGCTGGGTTACCAGACACCATCGTAAAAGCAGCCACATCTTTTAAAATAAGACTCGCACCACCAATCAAGCTATAGTCATCTACAGTACAGAACTGATGAATACCTGAGTTACCACCAATGATGATATGATCGCCAATAGTAACGTGTCCTGCTACTCCAACATTATTAGCCAATACATTATGATCGCCAATCACACAATCATGCGCGACATGGGTATTCACCATCAATAGATTATGACTACCAATTTTGGTCAGCTCACCATCTTGTGCAGTGCCACGGTGCAAGCTACAAGCCTCTCGAATAGTATTATGATCTCCTATCTCAAGCCATGTGCGTTCACCAGCATACTTTAGATCCTGTGGATCCTCACCAATGCTTGCAAATTGATAAACTTGATTGTGTTGCCCTATACGAGTCAACTTAGTAACGACGACATGCCGATGCAAAACGGTATGTGCGCCAATCGACACCTCATCACCGACAATACAATACGGACCAATAGTAGCAGTCTCATCAATCTGAGCGGACGGTGAGATGAGTGCTGTTGGATGGATCTGACTCATAATGTGGGCCTTTGTATCATCTAGTGCGAATAAAAAAGATAGTCGATTTGACCTTGTTAAACAAACCAAAAACGGCGCTAATAATATATAGGATAATTGATGGTCATACTGACTGCACACTTCAACATAGCGCTTTAAAAACAGTAGCCAACGGTGCTAGTTATAAACACTGCGATCATCAATCAATACTATTGCTCTTGACGAGCAATCATTATTTGAGCACTGGCAGCTAATTCGTCTTCGACATGTACGGTACAATCAAACTTATAAATACCACGCTTTTGCATCACTGTTTTAGCACGGATAATTAGCTGATCACCAGGAATGACTCGGCGCTTAAAACGAACTTTATCGACACCTGCAAATAGATATAGATAACCATCTTCTGCAGTCAATCCAGCACTAATGAATCCGAGAACACCTGAAACTTGGGCCATGGACTCTACCATCAATACTCCTGGCATAATCGGCTCGTCAGGAAAATGACCATTAAAAAACTCTTCATTAACCGTTACATTCTTAACACCAGTAATACATTCTCCAGGTATACAGTCAATAACTTTATCTACCAACAAAAAAGGATAACGATGTGGCAAATAGTGCTTAAGCGTATGATAAGTTAATGGCAACTTAAGACCTTGTTCATCTAAGCTTTTAACATTATCATCATTTAAAATATTTATATCTGGGCGGCTCATAATGGCGCTTCCTTGCTTTGTGTTTAATATTTATAAGTTATATTGTTGTCATTGCACTAATCACGACCAAGCTGACGAAAGCGTACAGCAGCACGTCGCCAGTTAGCCGTTGGCATTGCAGCCGTTCCAGAAGAATATGAACCAGCTGCTTTAATAGATTTGGTGACCATAGTCATCGCAGATAACGTCACATCATCTGTAATCTCAATATGACCTGTGATACCGACAGCTCCGCCAATAATACAGCGTTTACCTATACTGGTACTACCAGCGATGGCTGTTTGGGCCGCGATAGCCGTCCCATCACCGATACGTACGTTATGAGCGACTTGTACCAAGTTATCAATAATAACATGATTACCAATAACCGTATCATTAATGGCACCACGATCAATACAAGTCTGGCTACCGATTCTCACATGATCACCAACCACCACACGCCCTAACTGAGCAATACGCTCCCAACCTGTGGTGCTAGGATCACTAGTAGGTGCAAAGCCAAAGCCTTCTGATCCAATACTCGCACCTGCATGCAATCGAACGTGACTACCGATGGTACAGTCATGCCCAATAACGACATTTGCTTTGATAACACAGTCAGTGCCTACAGTAGCATTATCCTCGACAACCACATGGGCAGACAATGAGCAATGCTTACCAATTTTCACATGCTCACCAATCATACAAAAAGGGCCGATACTCACCTGCTCATCAATAATCGCACTATCAGCAATCACAGCACTCGGATGAATATTATTTGACAGTGATTGATGACCAAATAGCTGACTGGCACTCGCATAAGCCAAATAAGGACTTGCGACCACCAACGCTACAGCGGTGTCTGGAGCTTGATCACAATAGTCTGCCGTGATTAATACTACTCCTGCTTGACTACTCGCAAGACTAGAAACGTAACGTGCTCCTGACAAAAAACTCAACTGCTGATGATTAGCAGTGGTCAGACTCCCCACCCCATCAAGCTCTTGACTTAATTGTTCAACATTAATCTCAGATTTGTTAGTAACCGGTTGATGCTGCTCAATCCGAGTAATAATCTGCTTTATCGTTATCATAGTGGCTATTAATATTATTATGAATAAAGAAACTGCCAAGTTGAACAATCATCTTGGCAACCCTCTAATATCTGACGGATGTTGCGATCACAAAAATAGTAATTATATCTTTACTTGTATGATCTCGTACTCTCATCCAAAGTTAGAATGTACTACCAATCTGGAACTGAACGGCTTCAGTCTCATCACCTTCTTTATCACCGATAGGTACGGCATAACTTAATGAAATTGGTCCAATCGGTGTATACCAAGTAACACCCGCGCCCGCACTATAGCGTAAGCTGTTGTCTTGTGTGATTAAAGGCTCGTCTGTATCTTCAAAGGTTTCATCTTCTTTTCCTGTGGTATCAAAAACTTGTCCACCCTCCGCAAACAGCACTGGACGTACTTGATCCGCCCAATCGCCTTTAAACGGCATTGGTAAAATCAGCTCAGCACCAAACGTCGCAAGAGCGTTACCACCGACCTCTTCACCCGTACTCTCTATATCATTTTTAGCATAATAGTAGCTTTCTGATCTAGGACCAAGCGTGGAAGATTCATAACCACGTACCGAACCATAACCACCAGCATAAAAGTTTTCATAAAACGGTAAGTCATTACCATAACCAAGCTTAGTATAACCGCGTGCAATAAAATCTTTATACAAAGGATAATAAACATTACCACTATAGGTTAACTTTTGATAACTGGCATCACCGACACCAATCGTTGCATCGACTGAGTGACTCATACCTTTGGTTGGAAATACAGGACGATCTAAAGTACTGTAATCCCAGCCAAATAATAAGTTGTAAGTCGTATAATCGTTTTTAAAACTGGAATCGCCCGCATCATCATAGTTTGTTTGTGTACCACCATCATCCAACAACTCCTGAACGTTAGATACTCCAAGATATTTACCGCCACGCACGGTTGTATTATCAACATTCAAACCCGCGCTAAGACGTTTGGTTTCATCGATTGGGTAGCTATAATTGAGTGTAGAACCAAGCGAATCGGTCACATAGTTACTGACGTTATCATCATCATATTTGGTCTTACGATAATAAGCACTAAGACCTTGAGAAACACCATTTTCGGTGAAGTATGGGTCGGTATAGCCTAGACTATAAGAATCATAAGTCTCTGAGCGTGATAACGCAGCTTGGACACGGTTACCAGTACCCATAAAGTTGTTTTGCGTCAAATCTAACTGGAATGTCACACCACCACTTTGTGAATAACCTGCAGCGATGGTTGAGCTACCAGAAGGCTGCTCTTCAACCACATAGTTGACATCAACTTGGTCTGGCTGGTTAGGCACAGGTTTGACATCGACGGTCACACCTTTAAAGAATCCTGTACGCATCAAGCGTGTGCGTGACAGCTGAATTTTGTCATTAGACGCAAGTGAGCCTTCTAGTTGACGCATTTCACGACGCAATACTTCATCTTTAGTTTTGATGTTACCCGTAAAGTTAATACGGCGAACATAGACAGGTCGTGCAGGATCGATAAAATAATCAACCTCCACCATTTTAGTGTCATCATCGATACGTGGTACAGGTCTAACCTGTGCAAAATAATAGCCTTCGTTACCATAACGACTCTTAAGCGCTGCGGTCGTCGCATCTAGTTTGGCTTGCGAGTACTTTTCATTAGGGGCAAAAGTGACCAGCTCCTTCAATTCACTGTTATCAAATGTAGGCTTGCCCAAAAAGTTGACGTCACCGAATTGATACTGCTCACCTTCGCTCAGGCTTACCTCAATAAATACACTGCTTTTATCTTCACTGATATTCAGCACTGCATTATCTACTGTAAAACGCACATAACCATCATTTTGATAGAGTGCTTTTAAATTCTCTAAACTGGCCGCCAGTTTTTCTTGTGCATAACGATCAGACTTAGATAATAGACGAGTCCAAGAAGATTCTTTTACCGCAAACACGTCTTTGATTTCTTCATCACTGAAGTGCTCATTACCAATGACATTAATGTCGACAACTTTAGCAGGGTCACCCTCGATGAAGCGCACATCTAGCTTGACACGATTGCCATCAAGCACGGTTTGATCCACTTCGATATTACTATTATAGTAGCCTTGACTTATATATTGCTGTTGTAGCTCGTTGGCTACGCCTTGTAGTGTCGCTTGTTTAAGAACATCACCAGCAGACAAACCAGCATTCTCCAAACCTTGCTCAAGCCCTTCTTTTGGAATAAGCTTATTGCCTTCAAAGTTCACCTCAGCAATGGTCGGACGTTCTACAACGTCAAATCGCAACTGACCGCCTTCGACACGGCTTTGAATGTCAGAAAAATTCTCAGTCGCATATAGTGCCTTAATACTGGCAGCCAAGCTACTATCACTAACCGTATCTCCTACCGTAATCGGCAGAACCGGATAGAGGCTATCGGGGGTTAGACGTTGTAAACCATTGAAACCGATGTCAGTCACTACAAATTCTGCAGCCTGTACCGGCATACTCATCATTGTTACAACTAACGGCAACCCTGCCGCGCTCATAAATAAAGGCGTACGCATAAACACTATCCGTCAATAAAAAACTTGCTTAAGTTAAGTTAAAAAGCACATATTGTCCAACCCATTGAATATGAATTTTCGCACTCATACGTGGGAGACTCAGAATACTTTATATAAAATGCATCACAAAATAAACTAAAAATTACGATTAGTACAGAGGATACGGTACAAATCATTGACACCTATCAGATCAACAACCAAACCATAATAACCCTAAAACCATTAGTATATAATGCCTTATCATTTATATTAGCTATCATTCAATCAAAATAGCCGACTAATATCATTACCAATTGCTAACACCATGAAACCTGCCAGCAAGAGTAAACCAATATTTAATCCTACCATTTGCACGCCTTCTGACAGCGGCTTACCACGAACCAGCTCAATAAAGTGATAGACAATATGACC
The DNA here is from genome assembly GCF_052376215.1 of Psychrobacter sp. AOP7-B1-24. Classification (NCBI taxonomy): domain Bacteria; kingdom Pseudomonadati; phylum Pseudomonadota; class Gammaproteobacteria; order Moraxellales; family Moraxellaceae; genus Psychrobacter; species Psychrobacter sp. AOP7-B1-24. The sequence goes on along the minus strand of NZ_JBQSVL010000061.1, from coordinate 12,912 downwards.
GCCATCTAATACAGGAATCGGCAAAAGGTTTAAAACTGCTAAGCTTAAGCTAATCAATGCTGTAGTAGACAATACCATCTGCCAACTGATATCAAAGCTTTGTTTAGCAACTTTTGCAATGGTAATCGGGCCTGATAAATTATCCAAACCAATCATACCTGATAGCATTTTCCCCATAGAGCTTACCGTCATGACGGCTAACTGTTCGGTTTTTTCAAACGACTTGACTAGCGATTCACCAGGGTCATAGACCACTATGGTTTTATAGGCATCAGGAATAACAATCTCAGACTGCTTCACCATAGCGCCTATTTGTCCGTAATCATTGCCTAAATTGTCTTTTTTACCTTGTGGCATAATCTTCAACTGTACAGGCTTTCCATCACGTAATACCGTAAAATCAAGCAGTGTTTCAGGATTATCACGCACGATGCGTGTCATACTGATCCAGTCTTTAATTTCAGTATTATTGATAGCCGTAATACGGTCGCCCACTTGCATACCCTGAAGACTGGCGGCACCATCAGCGGACAGTTCACCAACTATGGGTGCAATATCTGGTTGCCATGGTAGCATACCAAAACTTGTTAACGCGTCTTTTCCTTGTGCAGCACCTTGCATAAACTGCTGTACGGGCGCTTGATATGTTTTGATGGCATTATCAGTATGAACGTCTGATTGCACCGTGACACTCACATCATCTGTCTCACCCATACGTCCAGCCAGACGGTAATTAATACCTTCCCATGTCTGCACTTCGTGACCATCAATCGCAACAATTTTATCACCAACAGGCAGCTGTGCCATAGCAGCTGGTGTATCTGGCAATACTTGTCCAATCTTAGTGGCTAGCTGCTCGGATGGTGTCATAAACAATACCCAAAACAGGGCAATTGCAATAACAAAATTCATGATAGGACCAGCCGCAGCAATCGCAATTTTTTTCAATGGATGCTGATTATTAAAGGCTAGATGCTGCTCATCTTTGGCAACCTCACCTTCACGCTCATCAAGCATTTTGACGTAACCACCAAGTGGCAATGCCGAAATACGATAGTCAATACCGCTTTTTTTACTGGTCCAACCAAAGAGTTTGGGTCCAAAGCCGATAGAATAAGTCAGCACTTTGACGCCGCAAAGCCGTGCTACGATATAGTGACCCCACTCATGTAAAGCAATGAGTGGGCCTAAGACGAATATTGCTGCCAAAAGCGTTAATAAAAAAGTCATGATTGATTCTCAGTATTTTCTTGTAGCATCTTTTATCAACTCAAGGGCCTGAGTAATTTTTAATACAATTACGCTAAATCTGCCACAAGTTTGTCAGTAAGATGACGCGCTATCTTATCAATCGCTAGAATATCATCTATGTCAGCTGTATCACTCAACGGTGGCAGCTGTATGTCGTTCAAAGCTTGCTCATTAATATCAGCGATATCAGTCAAACGAATCTTTCCGTCCAAAAATGCAGCCACGGCAATTTCATTGGCAGCATTTAGTACGATAGTCGCCTGTGTACCTGCTTGCATCGCCTGTCTTGCCAAACGCAAACACGCAAATTTTTGTAAGTCTGGTTTGATAAATTCCAAACCGCTGAGCGCATATAAATCCAACGGCTGCGAGCCACTATCAATCCGATTAGGATAACTGAGTGCATGAGCAATGGGTGTCTTCATGTCTGGGCTGCCCAACTGCGCCAGATAGCTACCATCGCTATATTCTACCATTGAGTGAATGATACTTTGTGGATGAATAACCACATTTATTTTATCTTCAGGCAAGCCAAATAGGTGACAAGCCTCGATTAGCTCCAAGCCTTTATTCATCATCGTTGCAGAGTCGACAGATATCTTTTGACCCATCGACCAGTTGGGGTGTTTAACAGCTTCAGCGACGCTTGCTTGTTGCATTTGAGCAAATGACTGCTGTAGAAATGGTCCACCAGAAGCCGTCAGCCATAACTTACGTACGCCATGACTGGACTGATGGATTTGGGTGTTGTCTTGCTGAATGGCGAGTGGCAAACACTGAAAAATAGCGTTATGTTCTGAATCAAGCGGCAATAAAGTGGCGTTATGCATTTTGACAGCATTCATCATCACTTGCCCTGCCATTACGAGCGCTTCTTTGTTGGCAAGCAAAATACGCTTGCCTGCACGAGCGGCAGCTAAAGTAGAAGGCAAGCCCGCCGCACCCACGATAGCTGCGACCACTGTATCAGTTTGCGAGTCGGTAGCAATATCTATCAACCCATCTGCACCACCGACCACATCGATATCAAGACCAGCAGCACTAAGACGCTGTGCAAAGTCATCGACAGCAGCTATTGGCACACTGACACGTTTAGGTAAAAACTGCTGGCAAAGCGTAAATAGCTTGTCTAGACGGTGATAACCTGACAAAGCGTAGACAGTGTAATGCTGTGGTTGTGTCGCCAAGATTGCTAATGTACTATCGCCAATCGAACCTGTCGCGCCTAATACGGCGATGCGTTGCGTCATAACCATCAATGCCTATGAATAATACTGTGAAAATAAAAGAAGTAAGGCTATAGCATATAACCTTGTAGCGTTATACGACAATCAAGCCAAAGTGTTGTATCGCCCAAAAGCCAAGCGCAAATATCGGCGTGGCAGACAATAGAGAGTCGATACGATCGAGTATACCACCATGGCCTGGGAGAATCGTGCCTGAATCTTTTACATCAGCGCGGCGTTTGAGCATCGACTCAAACAAATCACCAAGCACTGAAGACAATATCGTTAGCGCTGACAACGCTACAAAAGCAATTAACGGTATACCTGTCAGCTTTAATTGAAAGACACTGATCGCAACAACGACGATCAAGCCTGTAACCAATCCACCAGCCAACCCTTCCATGCTCTTGTTGGGTGAAACGTTCGGTGCCATTTTGCGACGACCAAGCTTGCGACCTACAAAGTAAGCGCCACTGTCCGCACACCAGACTAGTAAGAATACATAAAGTAGCCACCATGCTGACAGTTGCCACAGATAAAACATCGCCGTAATCGCTGCCGTTAATATCACAGCACCCATTAGTGCCAGTTTTTTACCATACCAGTTTGTGTGCGTGGGGAAAACCCTTACCCAAGACAGCGCCATCAACCATATAGCGAGCGACGCCACCCACCAAAACAGCCAAGTCACTTTAAGCGTGAGTGACACTAAGGTCAGTGCTAAAACTAGCAACACAAATACAACTGGTTGACGCCATTTGGGCATCAGCTTAGTCCATTCATGAGCTGCGATAATAACGCCAATCGCTAACAACGGTGCAAATAAAACAGGGCTTTGGCTCGCAAACATTGCAATACCAACGATAATAACGAGAACTATTGCCGTCTTAATTCGTTGCCACATACTTATTGAGCCTTATAATAATGAATAACGCATGATCAAAAGGTGCATTATAGCAGCTAATCTACAATAGCCCACTAATAGCCATCAACACCTCTTAAGCGCTTTATTATTCCATAAACAAGCGGCATTGACCACGTATAGGGCAGCGGCTTTACAAGATACTTTTGCACACATACTAAATGAACGCTTTAAATAAGCAATTTTCTCAATAATTACTAGGGTTGTTTAACCCCTGTCCTAATGACTGTCTTGCTCTATGACCAGCTGCTCACTGGTTTTGCCAAAGCGGCGTTGACGCTGAGCAAACTCTGTCACCATCGTTGCCAGCTCGTCTGCACTGAAATTCGGCCATAATGTTTGAGTAAAAAAGAGCTCTGCATAGGCTGACTGCCATAACAAAAAATTAGAGATTCGATACTCACCGCCTGTACGTACTAGCATATCTACTGCTGGCTCATCTGCCAACTGTACGTACTCATTGAGCATTTCTTTATTGATATCTTCAGCACGCAACTGACCTAATTCTACCTGCTGCGCTAGCTGTTTTGCAGCATTAGCAATATCCCATTGACCACCATAACTGATAGCGATAACCAAAGTCATTGCATCAAAACCTGCCGTTTTTGCTTCAGCATCGGCCATCAACGCTTGTAAGTCAGCACTCAGCTGACTACGGTCACCGATAAAACGCAGGCGAATACGATATTCATGCATGCGTGGTATCTGCTCATGAATAGTCGAGGCCAACAATTGCATTAACAGTGCCACCTCACTGGGTGGACGTTGCCAATTCTCACTAGAGAAGGCAAATACCGTTAATACTTCGATACCCGCATCCACACAATACTCAACGATGGGATCTAGTGCATCTTTACCAGCGACATGCCCTTGGCCTTTTCCCAAATCATGGGCTTTACCATAGCGATTATTGCCATCCATAATGATAGCGATGTGGCGAGGGAGAAGTGTCGGAATAGGAGCCGAAGCGGCTGACGTGGACATAGGCGAACTGGCTTATTATTAAAGTAAGAGGATAATAACGTGTGCGATGATGATTAAAAAGCGTCAGAGGAACAATTCACAAATTTCTCATCATTCAGCCATCAGGCTTTTCATACTTGCACAATTAATACTTACACAATGATAAACAGCCAATAGCATTGGCAAATTGGCTGCTTATTATGGAGAAACAACTGAATCACTCTATGCCATAAATGACAGAGAAACCCGTATTTAAACGTCCATCAAATCGCTTTCTTTTTTAGTTAAGCTTTTATCAATGGTTTCGATATATTTGTCAGTAATTTTTTGGATATCATCACTAGCACGACGTTCTTCATCTTCTGATATTTCTTTTTCTTTTGCTAAATCTTTAATATCATTCATCATATCACGGCGAATATTGCGAATAGAAACACGGCTATTTTCTGCCTCTCCACGCGCAAGCTTTTGCATGTCGCGGCGCGTTTCTTCTGTCAATGCTGGCATCGGTACACGAATCACATCAGCGGTCATTGGGTTTAGACCCAAATCTGCTTCGCGAATGGCCTTATCAATCGCTTGTACCATAGTACGGTCAAATGGTTGAACCAGCAATGTACGTGAGTCTTCAACGTTCACACTTGCTACTTGGTTGAGAGCTGTATCAGAACCGTAGTAGCTGACCATCACGCCTGACAACATGCCTGGGTGGGCACGGCCTGTACGAACTTTACTGAAAGTACTCTCAAGCGCTTCCAGGGTTTTTTGCATGCGGGCTTCGCCGTCTTGCTTAATCTCTTTAATCATTATGTATCCTTATTTATCGCTATCGATAAATCGTTCATTGTTAGTAAATATACTTAGTAAATATACGTTGTCTAGTCGTGCTATCACTCGGGCTGGCGAGTATATAGTCGAACCACTCTTAAGGTGTTACGGCGTTAGACTCGCTTAGCCTACTACTGTAGTACTTGCGTTTGTCTGCCTTGCACCATTTTTAACATTGATCGACTATAGGCTTTACATCAGGTTAATGATAAACACGTGTGCCTTCATTTTCACCCATAATGACATTTAATAAGGCATTAGGCTTAGTCATATCAAAAACTTGTAGTGGCACGTTATGCTCACGGCACAAGGCAATAGCAGTTAAATCCATAACACCAAGTTTTTGCTCTAACACTTCGTCAAAGGTTAAACCGTCGTATTTTTTGGCATCCGTATGTAGGCTTGGGTCTTTGTCATAAACACCATCGACTTTGGTCGCTTTTAAAATCAAACCCGCTTCGATTTCGATACCACGTAAGCACGCTGCTGTATCAGTGGTGAAGAAAGGATTGCCCGTACCCGCAACAAAGATACAAACATCACCGTTTTTTAGATAACGAATCGCATTACGGCTGCTATAACTTTCTGTCACTTCACCAATCGGTAGTGCCGACATCAAACGCGTTTTAATATTACGGCGCTCTAATGCATCACGCATTGCCAAACCATTCATGACCGTTGCCAGCATACCCATTTGATCGCCAGTGACACGGCCAACCAGACCTTCTTTTTGTAGTTGGGCACCGCGATATAAGTTACCGCCGCCGACCACGATACCAACTTGAACACCAAGACCACGCAAATGGGCAATAGACAAACTCATTTTATCGAGCACTTCGGTATCGATACCCATGTCTTTGCCACCAGCCAAAGCTTCGCCAGAGAGTTTTAGCAAAATACGAGAGTAACGCGGGTTTTTGTCAGACATGAGATCACCTTGTTATCATTAAATTATAATTAAAGTTATCGGTAAAATACAAACAGAGTTTGCCTTGGTGTTGACCACACTGCCATACTTGATGACAAATGGGTCACAAGGCTAAATTGCGTTAATTGTAGCAAAAACTGCCCTTTGTGGGGCAATTTTCACTGGCATATCGTATTCGGTTTTTAACCTTTATAGCTCGCAAACAAGTCATATTCGCTAGCTTCGTCAATAGTGACGGTCAAGAACTGACCGACTTTAACCCCTGCATTGATATCATCAACGTAAACATGACCATCAATTTCAGGTGCATCCGCATAGCTACGGCAAATTGCAATACCTTCTTCACTATCAATCTCATCGACCAATACCATTAAAGTTTTACCGATTTTTTCTTGTAACTTTTGCGCTGAGATATCTTGTTGTAGCGCCATTAAACGCTCATAACGAGATTTTTTAACGTCTTCAGGCACATGATCTGGTAAGTCATTGGCCACAGCCCCTTCCACTTCTGAATAGGTAAAGGCACCCACGCGATCAAGACGTGCTTCGACCAGCCAATCAAGCAAGCATTGAAAGTCTTCTTCTGTCTCACCAGGGAAACCAACAACGAAGGTTGAGCGAATAACGATATCTGGGCAAATATCACGCCATGCTTTGATACGTGCCAAGGTGTTTTCGCTATGCGCAGGACGTTTCATCGCTTTTAGGATGCGATGACTGGCATGTTGAAAAGGAATATCTAAATAAGGCAGGAGTTTCTTTTCGCCCATCAATTCCACGACTTTGTCCACATGCGGATACGGGTAAACATAGTGTAGACGTACCCAGATACCTAAGCCATTCAATGCTTGGCACAAGTCATAAAATTTCGACTTTAGCGGCATGCCATTCCAGAAACTGGTTTTGTACTTCAGATCTAGGCCATACGCAGAAGTGTCTTGTGAGATAATTAACAACTCTTTCACGCCAGCATTTTTTAGTGCCAGAGCCTCATTCATGACATTGTCAATCGGACGCGAATCTAAATCACCACGTAAGCTTGGAATAATACAGAAAGTACAACGGTGATTGCAGCCTTCAGAAATTTTTAGATAGGCATAATGGCTAGGCGTCAGCTTGATACCTGCCTCATTAATCAAATCTATTTTTGGGTCGTAGTTTTCATCCTTACTACTATTCGGCTTTGGAACATGTTTCGAAACTGCTGTAATCACTTCATCATATGCGTGCGCGCCAGTTACTGCGAGCACAGCGGGATGCATTTCACGGATTTTATCCGCTTCTTTACCCAAACAGCCCGTCACGATGACTTTACCGTTTTTGCTAATAGCCTCACCGATTGCATCCAGCGACTCTTGTACCGCCGACTCAATAAAGCCGCAGGTATTGACCACGACCAAATCCGCGCCCTCATAATCACTGGCTACTTGATAACCATCACGGCTCAGCTCAGTGATGATGCGCTCGCTATCCACTAGCGCCTTTGGGCAACCTAACGAAACAAAACCAACTTTTGGTGCTGCGCTGACAGGCATAGCAGCAGTGACATTAGCAGCCGTGGCTGAAGTAGCATGGCTACTTTGCTCAACGCTACGATTTTGGTTATGATTGGCTTTATGATGGCTGGCTTTGGTTGGATTGGACTGGTTCGTATCTACCTGACTGTCTTGCGCTATTGTTGGCTTAGCAGGATTAAAAACAGTTGCTGTGTCTTTTAATGTAGAATTTGTTGGAGTAGAAGCTGGCTGTGAGGTAGTAATAGTCGTGTTAAGCGACTCGGTAGAAGTTTTGGACATGGCTGACCTTGCTAGAGATAAAATGGCTGTGCGCATTGTACGTTTTTTTTGCAAAAATCGCTAGTTTTGCCGCTCTATAGTGTTGATTTATGGTTAAATATTATCTTGAATATCTTTTTTTAGGCATTGACTCATGGCAAGAAATTTTACAACCGCAAAATCCACACCTGATTTAGCATTTATATCTCAGCATTTATTTACGGCTATTTTATGGGTCAATGAAGAGTTGTCTATTACGTGGCTCAATGCTCAGGCCGAGCAACTACTGGCTATCAGTAGTGGAAGGCTGCTCAATCAACCTATATTAACGTTATTAGCACCCCAAGAGTTAAACCCAAAAGATAGCAACATTCCCAATAATGATGATGTCGATGCACAAAACTGCTCCTTAACCGAGCGATTTGAGCAAGCAAAACTGTATCAGCAACCCTTTATCGATCATGACCATGTTGTAAACACACAGCTAAATGGTTATTTGTCATTTTCCGTCGACTATAGTGTCACTCCTGTCATATACGAGCAGCAGACCTATTTTATTATTGAAATGTGGGGCAAAGATCGACAAAGCCGTATATCAGAAGAGCAACGTCAGCAACAACAATATGGTGTGGCTCGTCATATGCTACGGTCAGTTGCCCATGAAATAAAAAACCCGTTAGCAGGTATTCGCGGTGCTGCACAATTATTGCAGCGACAATTTATCAAATTCAGTGACACCTCTATTCTTAATAGTAGCGCGTCAACTGCCTCAAACCATACAAATACTGCTCTAAGTCATAAAAACTTGCAAAAAACCACTGACAAACTACGTGGTTATACCGATATTATTATCTCAGAAACTGACCGTCTAACGCATCTTGTTGGACAGTTTTTGGGCTCTAACCAACTGCCAAACTGGCAAACGATTAATGTTCATGAACCGCTAGAGCATGTATTGTCTTTGGTGATGAACCAATATCCACAATTAACGCTACAGCGAGATTATGACTTATCACTGCCTGAATTATGTGCCGATAAAGACCAATTGATTCAAGTGTTTTTAAACCTGATCAACAATGCTTGTGAGTCCATGACTGAGTTTGAGCAAACCTTGCAACAACAAAAAATATCCGAAACCAAAGTATTATCTTCGATCAATACTAACAGTGATGACCAAATAGATTATCAGCCAATACTTCACATTCAAACACGTATTGCTTTTCAACACACCATCGTTGGGCAACAGCACAAACAAGTTCTGCAAATTAATATTACTGATAACGGCTCAGGGATTGACCCTGAATTGATCGGGCAAATATTTTTTCCTATGGTGACAAGTCGTGCTGCAGGCACTGGATTAGGGCTATCTATCGTACAAGATATTATAAGCCATCATCGTGGTATGATTGATGTTAGCTCAACACAGGTACAAGGTGAGCAACAAACACGTTTTACCTTGTATTTGCCATTTCATTGATTAATTACTGAAGCATAAATAACTTTGCTATTATTACTTGATACAGCTACTAACTAACCAAGAGATTAACAAAACTAATTAATACTACCAAGTCGTAAATGACCACATCATAACTCTGAACCAACTCATTGCTCATTAGGCCTAATACATGACTGAATATAGTGAAAAACATAAACCTAAAAGCGATAATCAGACGGCAACTGATCAACTGATAAATGATCAAACAATAAAAGTAACGGTCAATAACAACCTCGAACTTGACCCTGCAACGTTATGGCTTATCGATGATGATGCCGCCTTAAGAATGGTGTTGGCAGATACATTTGAAGATGCAGGACTGACAGTTATTAGCTTTACCCAAGCACAAGCTGCGTGGGCACGTCTCAACGATATGTTGCAAGAAAATGAGTCACAGGTGCAACTGCCAGATGTGATATTGACTGATATTCGTATGCCGATGATGGATGGGCTATCTTTTAGTGACTGGGTACATCAGCATTTCCCTAAGCTGCCTATTGTCATCATGACCGCACACTCAGATCTCACCTCTGCTATTAACAGCTATCAAACCGGTGCCTTTGAATACTTACCCAAACCGTTTGACTTGGATGATGCCGTTGCAACCATTTATAAAGCCATTAATTATCAGCCCAATCTGACCGCAACCACTTATCAAACCGATGCTAATACGTCTAACACCAACGCAACGACTGATCATACCGCTGAGAGTAGTACTGAATTTGATGTAAAGGTTGAACCTACTGGTCAGACTCATCCAACAAGCACATCTAATGAAACCAAAAAAAGCAAAGCAGCTAAAACCAAAGTCAAAAATAATACCAACCCTGTTATCAGCACAAACCACAATATTAATGACAACCCTAGCGGTATCATAGGCCAATCACAAGCCATGCAAACGGTGTTTCGCGCTATCGGTAGATTGGCACACTCACCTATTACAGTTTTAATTACGGGTGAATCAGGAACCGGAAAAGAATTGGTCGCCAGTGCATTACATCAGCACTCACCACGTAACCAACAACCTTTTATCGCCCTCAATATGGCTGCTATTCCACACGACTTGATCGAATCTGAGCTATTTGGTCATGCAAAAGGGGCTTTTACTGGTGCGACGACCACACGACCAGGGCGCTTTGAGCAGGCTGATGGTGGTACATTATTTTTAGATGAAATCGGTGATATGCCATTTAGCACTCAAACGAGATTGCTACGCGTATTGGCAAATGGCGAGTTTTATCGCGTGGGTGGTCAACAGCCTATCAAAGTAAATGTGCGTATTATTGCTGCCACTCACCAAAACTTGGAAGAGTTAGTCAAACAAGGTAAGTTCCGTGAGGATTTGTTTTATCGCCTCAATGTTATCCGTCTACCACTGCCACCATTACGCACGCGACGCGAAGATATTCCTGCGCTAGCGACTTATTTTATGAAACGTGCTGCTGAGCAGATGGATACCGCACTAAAGCAGTTACATCCAATGGCTGTTCAGATTATGCAATCTTTTGAGTGGCGTGGTAACGTCCGTCAATTAGAAAATGTCTGTCTGTGGTTGACTGTCATGGCAACTGGTGACACCGTCATGCCTGAGGATTTGCCACCAGAACTGCTCGAAAATGCTTCATCTAATCTAGAACAGTATCAAGAACAACAATCATATAGTGATAACTTGAGCTCCCAAAGCCAAATCAATCAAGAACAGCCTATATCTACTGTTCTAAGTTGGCAGCAAGCTTTAGCTGTTTGGGCCGAACAGGTGCTACAGACAGGAGAAACAGATATTTTGCAAACGGCCACACCTGAGTTTGAACGTGTTTTACTAACAGCTGCGCTCAAACATAGCGGAGGTAAAAAGATAGCTGCAGCCAACTTGCTCGGTTGGGGACGTAATACACTAACCCGTAAATTACAGCAATTAGAGATCACTACGCCAAAGGAACAGAGAAATAGTGAATGAAAGGGCAAAAACTGTCATTTAAAATAGCAGCAATATCAATTATTTATAATAAAGCAGTAAAAAAAATATTAAATAATTAAAAATAAATGCAAATAGGGGTTGCCAAAAAATTCAAACTCTATATAATAGCCAACCACTGAGACGCACTACCGAATCAGTTAACTGTCTATATGGTGTTTGAGTTTAAACACTAATAATGATAGAGTAACGAAAATGGGGCTGTGGCGGAATTGGTAGACGCACCAGATTTAGGTTCTGGCGCCGCAAGGTGTGAGAGTTCGAGTCTCTCCAGCCCCACCATTTTCGGATAGTACATCTTAGACCAAATATCAAAACCTGCTTTTAGCAGGTTTTTTTGTGTCTGGAGTTTGGTATAAATATCTTCCGTGGGCTGAACTGTGGAACAGTATCAACTGTACTACCATTCTAGAAGCCTTAAATCGTAAGTATTTGGAGAGTTTTTTGTAGATATAGCCCATATTCTTCCATGGGCTATAATCAATTCCTATCTATATTTTCCCAAGCAAATCTTACAAAGAGTATTTCACTGTATTTCGTATAATGGAATAGCCATATAAGTTAGTAGCCTATAGGGCTGTTTCATTATACGATGCATCTACTTATTACCATTTTAGTATAATGTACTGGTCTAGAGACTAACTACTTAGAGTTGTATTTTTTGTTCTCTGAGCTTAATCTAATACAATCAAAAAAGGATTATTAAGATGAACAAAGCTATATCATTAACTTTGGCTACTTTAGCTTTTACATTCTCAGCTTCTGCTTATTCCGCACAATTTTCTTCTATTATTGATGCAATGGCAATACCCAAAAACTCTCTAAACAATGTAAGTGGCTGGGAGAACGCAGATGAAATTAAAGGTGTTAAATGGAAATGGCCGTATTATGAATCAGGCGCTCATGATAGTACGATGGAAGGAACAACCAAGGTAGGCAGCAGTAAAAACCCTAATATAGGTTATACTGAAGTTACTATCACTGGTGCTAGGACTTTCATGACAGCTATTGAAATAATGATTCAGAATGAAGGAGAGAGTCCTTCCAAAAGTGAAGTAAATAAGCTTTTTGGTTCTGGTAAGGTAACTAAAATCCCATCATCTTGTGATAGCAATCACCCTAACGAGGGAGATGCCACTTATTATTTTACTAGAGCAAAAGATCAGCCAGTCTTTATACGTTATGAAATAAATTGGGGTGCTGCAGGAAAAGGTGGTAGTGCAGGTGGTGCAAATATCACAGTTGCTAATAGATTAACAGATTTAAATAGTCGCTATGGTTACGAGGATTGCTATGACAATCGGACGTTAGAAAAATGGTCGATTGATTGAGCTACGCTGAAAAAACTGTAGAAACTAGCATAAGATATTTTAAACAGAAAGCTCAATGCTACTGATCCACGTTGACGATTTTATAGTCACTAAATTCATAAGAAAAATTATGGAGTATATTTGGGATATTGTGATTCTAAAACGGGGCTTTTTATAACAGATTTTGGACTTGGTGATACTGCAGCTTCTTGAGTTATTGCAGATATATTGTTATTTTC
>NZ_JBQSVL010000060.1:0-20588 GCF_052376215.1 Psychrobacter sp. AOP7-B1-24 | reverse complement strand
ATACTTCTGATTCTTCAGTAGATACTTGAAATGAGTATTTGAGTTTTTCATACATGGCAAAGCACTTTCACTACTTGGCTTTTGTAAAGCACTCTCTCTTTATAATTGACCTCTTAAGCTGATTTGCCTGCTAGTCAAATTTAGTGCCGAACAATATTGAGCTACGTTTGAGGCACGAGGGCTTCGCTTTTGATATAAAAATATCTTGTACTTTTTGAAACTGACTATCTAAAGCAATACCATTTGAACGAATAATATTACCTATTAAAAAGCCTCTGTCATAAATATAGACAATGCCTTTACCTTTATCCCAATAGGTCACTCCTTCAGGCAGTATAGGCGTAGAAAACATGCCATCACTTGACTCTATTAATAAACAACCCTCTATTACAACCAATCGTCCACCGACCCCCATGTCTAACTGGGGTTCCTCAGGATCAAAAGGGTATGTAAATATATCTGCATATGTCGGTGTTAATATATTAGAGATATCCTCTATTTCAGTCTTCAGGACTTTATTCTCACTAGTGGCTTTATTCATCATGTTTTTTGAAGGTGTCATACAACCTGATATTAAGATTGCTAAAAATATGATTAAGTATTTTTTAAGCTTATGGCTGTCCTTATACACTGTATTCATCTGAAATATCATCCTTAAATTTATTAGCATATGTTTACTAAATCAGCCTAAACCCTTGTATATAATCAGGACATCATCCGAATTATAAAGAGGTACAGCGCCGTGAAAAACCGTAACTATTACATTTATAAAAAGCCTACGATTAAGCTCAGCATGGGTATGCTTGCTTTAGGCAGTTTACTGGCAATCGCTGGTTGTAATAATAGCTTGGTTGACAATCAACTGATAAAAGCGGCAGCCGAAAAACCTGTAGTTAGCAAGACTGAGAACCCTTCAACCCCAAAGACTGATAAGAACTATATCGCTGCTGACGACTCTGCTTCAACGCCTGAAGGTATCAAGCAAGTCGTTAATGCCAACAATCAATTCGCTATTGATCTGTATCAGCAGATAAATAAGCAACCTGCACAATCAGATAAAAACATCTTCTTCTCGCCCTATAGCTTGTCCACTGCCATGGCTATGCTCTATGCCGCAGCAGAGGGTGAAACAAAGCAGCAAATCCAAAAGACCTTTCATTATCCAACGCCAGCTATCCTTAATCCCAATAGTGCCGCGCTCTACAATCAATTTAATAAACCCAATTCAAATTATGACTTAAGCACGGTTAATGACTTATGGATACATCAAGGCTTGAGCCCCAATCAAACTTATTTGGATACGGTGCAGCGCTATTACGGTGGTAAAGTCACCACTCTTGATTTTAAAAACAGTCCTGAACTTTCCCGTCAGACTATCAATAAGACCATTGCCAAACATACCAAGCAGATGATTCCTGAGCTGCTCGCAAAAGATAGTGACCCCTGCCGTCAATCCCGTATATATAAACTTGGGAGATTTTGATTACGCAGCCTGACGATAATAATCAAACCACACCTGTCTTGGCGATTTATAGCCTAAACCCTTTTGAATCCTAGTCTGATTATAATATAACTCAATATATCCAATGATATCTCTGATAGCTGCAAACCTTGTTTTATAGTCTTGGTGATATACTAGCTCGTTCTTCAATATGCCCCAGAAGCTTTCTATGGGTGCGTTGTCAAAGCAGTTGCCTTTACCGCTCATTGAACCTGTAAACTGATGCTGCTTGATGATCTTGTGGTAAGCATGGCTACAGTACTGACTGCCTCTGTCAGAGTGAACGACTAGCCCTTTGCTTGGTTGTTTATTCTTGATGGCCATGTTCAATGCTTTGCATACTAGATCTGCGGTCATTCGCTTATTGATCGCATAGCCGACCAGCTCTTTGGTATATAAATCTTTGACTCCCGCTAAATACAACCAGCCCTCAAGCGTCCAAATATAGGTGATGTCACTGGCCCACGCTTGGTTAGGGCGACTGGCATCAAACTCTTGATCCAACACGTTTGGATAGACCAGTTTGTTGTGATTGGAGTCGGTGGTGACTTTAAAGCGTTTGTGGCGACGGCATTTGATGCTGTATTCCTCTTTGATGCTTCTGACCATGTAAGGACTGATGTTATGACCTTGCTCACTTAGATGCGCATGCAGACGCTCAACACCATAGCGCTCATGAGTTTCACTGTGAGCGGCTTTAACGAGTAGCTCACAATGGTTGCGATGTATCTGCTGCTCGCTGATATCGCGACTCAGCCAGTCGTAGTAACTTGAATGCTTAACCCTTAGCACGCGGCACATAGGGGTGATGGTAAAGAAGTGCTGGTTATCTTTGATGAAGGCGTACCTGACTAGCTGTTTTTCGCGAAGTACGCCGTCGCCTCATTCGAGCATAGCTCTCCCCTTGCGTCGGGGCGAAGCAGTGCTTCGCTTTATCCCTCCTCATTTAAGATCTCGCGCTCCTCTTCGGCAACTTTGAGCTGTCGTTTGAGCTGCTTTATTTCTTGAAGAGCTGTCATAAGATCAGGGTCGTATTACTCTGTGCCGACAAGCTTGCCTTGGTTGGCTTTGTTATGCCAATTCGATAGCGTTTGCATGGCAATGCCAAGCTGCTTTGCGGTTGCTGAGATATTGCCATTATTGTCTGATATCTTCTTAACGGCTTCAGCTTTAAATTCTGTGCTATAGGTTCTTATTTTCTTGACCATGATAAACTCCGATTAATATGCTTAGTTTACCAAGTTTACTTGTACGGTTTCTTCAGCATAGCTCAGTCTTCCATCTCAGCTTCTAAGGCAGTATCAATAAAGGATTGCATGAGCTGCTTTTGAAAATCTTTGATGTCATCGAAGCTGTTCATGCTACCAGCCATTTGCTCGGCCAGTTTCTTGATGTCAGATTGAGTAGTCATTGCTTATTCTCCTGTTATTGGATTATAAGCAGTTACACAGTTTTTAGGAAAGGCTCTATTAGCTTTTTTATTTCATTCATCTTTTTATAGACATCAAAATAGGCTTTTTACTTAGCAGTAGTAAGCCTGTTTCCGGTGTAATGAGTCTCGCAAATGTGCAACGAGCAGTTTTAACTTTTGATCTGGTTGCCTGGCCTTAGGATATACTGCATACATGCCCAGTTCCTTTCGTGTAAACCGTTGCAAAATCTGAGTAAGTGTATGTTGTTGTATCTCCTCATGGACCAACGCTTGGGGCAAAAAAGCAATGCCTAAATCGCTGAGCGTGGCTTGTTTAATCGCACTAAGATGATTGCTATGAAACCTACCATGGACAGGCATTAATTGCTCTGTGCCGTCTATACATACTGGCCATATGTTGTTAGAGGTATTATCTAACTTATAGATTATGCACTCATGATTGTCTAATTCTTCAGGGGTTTGAGGCGTACCATATCGCTTTAAATAATCTGGCGTCGCACATATCACCCATTGGCTATCTATCAGGCGCCTTGCAATGAGCGATGAGTCTTCAAGCTCAGCGGTCCTTATTGCCAAATCAAAGCCTTCTTCTATCAAGTCAACCAAGCGATTGGTAATTTGTAAATCTACTGAGATTTCAGGATGCTGTTCACAGAATTCGGCAATCGATTCGCTCAATATCAAATTCGCAGAGACCACAGGCATGGTTATACGTATAGTGCCTCTCATATCCTCACCGTAACCCGTCACCGCATCTTCTGCTTCTTGAAAGGCAAGTTTAGCAATTTTAGCTTTGTCATACAGCGTCCTCCCTGCATCGGTTAAGCTCAACTTTCTAGTGCTTCTATAAAGTAGCTGAGTATTTAAGTTTTTTTCTAGTTTTGCAATGCGCTTGCTCACTACTGAATTGGTTAATGACATCTTTTCAGCGACCTTAGAAAACGACCCTTCCTCAACAACTTGGACAAATAAAACCATATCGTCAGCTTTGACCATGCTTGTGCTCCAATTGGCGTAATGCGGATTAGATTATAGCAAAAAAGGAAAATAATATTGTCCATTGATGCAATATATCAATTAATTAACAAGGCGTAGACTATTTTAGGGCTTTTTGAACATGGGCCATAGACTGTCGCAAGTCGTGCTCGGTTTTGTCTACAAGACGGCTTGGATAAATTAGCAGTCCCTGTTTGTGAATGTTTAATACAACTTAGTCATCATTGAGTCGTCAAAATAAAGGCTGCGATGACTTGGTTCAGGGAAGATCGCACAATCAAAAGGATGTAATTTTGAATCAAACAATATATGGGCTTTTGGCATTACTGCCAATCGTTCTCTGTGGTATTTTTCTTATAGGCTTGCAATGGTCAGCTAAAAAAACAATGCCTATCATTTTAGTTGTTACCGCTGCGCTTGCCATTTTTATATGGGATATGACGCTTAACCGAGTGTCATCATCTATTATTCAGGGTTTGGTGATAACTGTCTCGGTGTTGTGGATTGTCTTTGGTGCTATTTTTCTGTTGAATACATTAAAACATACTGGTGCAATCGCCGTTATCCGTGCTGGGTTTACCAATGTATCGCCAGATAGGCGTGTGCAAGCCATTATTATTGCATGGTGCTTTGGCTGCTTTCTTGAGGGTGCCTCAGGTTTTGGTACAGCTGCCGCTATTGCTGCGCCTTTGCTGGTGGCGATAGGATTTCCAGCGCTGGGTGCGGTGTTGATGGGAATGATGATACAAAGTACACCTGTATCATTTGGTGCGGTCGGTACGCCTATCGTTATTGGGGTAAATAATGGGTTAGATAAAGCGGCCATTAGCGCTCAACTGGCACAAGAAGGACTACAGTGGGGCGACTTTTTACAACTGATTACCAGTCAAGTGGCTATCATGCATGGTGTCATTGGTACGTTTATGCCACTTTTTATGGTGATGATGCTCACCCGCTTTTTTGGTAAGAATAAAAGCTGGAAAGAAGGCTTCGCTATTTGGCCGTTTGCGATTTTTGCAGGCTTGGCATTTACAATCCCTTATATGATAACCGGTGTTTTTTTAGGGCCAGAGTTTCCTTCACTGGTCGGAGGTTTAGTTAGTATAGCCATTGTTGTAAACGCTGCTAAAAGAGGGTTTTTAGTCCCAAAAACAACTTGGGATTTTGCGCCTCAGAAAAACTGGCCAAGCGAATGGATGGGTAAACTGGTGGTCAGTAAAGAAGATGTGACGCTTGATTTAACCAGTAAAAAGATGTCTGCGGTTATGGCGTGGTTCCCTTATTTACTCGTTGCAGTCTTACTGGTGTGCTCAAGAGTATTCGCTGGATTTGAATCCTTATTAACCAGTGCAACGTTAGATTTTACGACGGTTTTAGGAGAGGCAGATGTAAGCGCTAGTTTTAGTCCTCTGTACTTACCTGGAGGCTTGTTAGTAATAAGCGCCTTGGTTGCCGCTGCTCTGCAAACTAAAAAACCAGGTAGTGCACTAAATAATGCCTTTAAAGAATCAACTAAAACGGTCTTAGGAGCTGGTTTTGTACTGGTTTTTACGATTCCAATGGTCAGAATCTTTATCAATTCAGGGGTAAACTTATCAGATGTGGCGAGTATGCCAGTCGCCAGTGCCGAGTTGTTTGCGGGTACTTTTGGCAACGCTTTTCCGTTAATTAGTTCTACCATTGGTGCACTAGGGGCCTTTATCGCGGGTTCTAATACCGTTTCTAACATGATGTTTAGTCAATTTCAGTATGAAGCGGCG
This sequence comes from Psychrobacter sp. AOP7-B1-24, assembly GCF_052376215.1. Lineage (NCBI taxonomy): Bacteria > Pseudomonadati > Pseudomonadota > Gammaproteobacteria > Moraxellales > Moraxellaceae > Psychrobacter > Psychrobacter sp. AOP7-B1-24. Next base: position 14,899 of record NZ_JBQSVL010000060.1, on the reverse strand, counting down.
GTGAGCCTACGTATTTCACCTTCTTTAATCATAGCGTCTCAAGCTGTTGGTGCCGCAGCCGGTAATATGGTTGCCATACATAACGTGGTGGCTGCATCAGCAACGGTGGGTTTACTTGGTATGGAGGGCGCCACACTTAGGCGTACTATTTTACCCACCATATACTATGTGTTGTTCTGTGGCATCATCGTCATGGCCGCCATTTACATTTTTGGTTTTCAAGGGCCCTTAGCATGATGAATGACACACAATCACAAGATAAGGAGCATCATATATCTTCGTCAAATCGCGATTCTCAAGGCATGCTTAGTCCTGATCAAGTACTAGACAAGCTAACACAATTACTGGGTGCTAGTAATGTACAGGCTGATCCAGAGAAAAATGAGCACTATAGAATGGGGTGGCGCTCTGGTGGTGGCAGTGCCTTAGCCGTTTTATTTCCGCAAACACTGCTGGAGATTTGGCGTAGCCTAGAAGTATGCGTTGAAGGCGACTGCATCATTATCATGCAAGCGGCTAAGACAGGTCTGACTGAAGGCTCAACACCGAGCGGTAATGACTACGATAGACCAGTTGTGGTGATTAATACGCTTGCAATGAACCAGTTGTATTTGGTGAATGACAACGAGCAAGTGATCAGCTTGCCTGGTGCGACATTGCATCAGCTACAAAGTCAGCTTAATGCTGTCAATAGAGCGCCTCATTCCGTCATCGGTTCCTCGACGTTAGGCGCGTCTATTATTGGCGGTATATCTAATAACTCTGGTGGGGCTTTGGTCAAAAGAGGGCCCGCCTATACCGAGCTTGCGTTGTTTGCCCAAATAAACGAACAAGGACAGCTGGTATTGGTTAGTCATCTAGACGTAGAGCTAGGTGATACGCCAGAAGAAATACTGACTAATTTGCAAAATGGTAATTTTGATAAAAGAGAATTACCTGATAGTGGCAAGCTCGCATCTGACAAAGAGTACATCGCCAGAGTAAAAGACGTTGATGCAAGCACGCCCAGTCGCTTTAATGCGGACAAGCGCAGACTGTATGAAGCCAGTGGCTGCGCTGGCAAGCTTGCGGTGTTTGCAGTACGTCTTGACACTTATCCAATAGCGGCAAAAGAGAAAACCTTTTACATAGGCACTAACAGTGTGAGTGAGCTTGCACAGCTCAGAAGGCAGATACTATCAAGCTTCGACAATATCCCTGAAGTGGGCGAGTATATGCATCGTGATATATTTGATGTCTCCGCTAAATACGGTAAAGACACGTTCCTAAGTATTAAGCATCTCGGCACAGATGCCTTACCTAGATTGTTTTCTATCAAAGGCGCTATTGACGCTAAATTTCATAAGTGGTCATGGATGCCAAAGCATTTTACTGACAAAGTCATGCAGTTCATCGCTACTCTATTTCCAAAGCATTTACCGAAGCGCATGATTGAGTATCGTGAACAATATGAGCATCACCTAATCTTAAAAATGAGTGATGAAGGGATAGCAGAGGCACAGGATTTTCTGAAGACCTTCTTTGCTGCTTCAGACACGGGTAACTATTTTGAATGTAGCCAGGAAGAGTCAGAAAGCGCGCTTTTAAATCGTTTTGCGGCAGCCGGTGCCGCATTACGCTATGAAATCATACATGAAAAAGAAGTTGGTGAGATATTGGCATTAGATATTGCCATACCGCGTAATGAATTAGAATGGCTTGAAACCCTACCTGAAGAAATTGAAAAACACTTAGAGATGAAGCTGTATTACGGACACTTCTTTTGCTATGTGTTTCATCAAGATTATATTTTGAAGAAGGGCAGTGATGCACACCTTGTTAAAAAGATGATGTTAGAGCTATTGAGCGCACGCGGAGCCAAATATCCTGCTGAGCATAATGTAGGGCATCTATACGAAGCAGAGCCTGATTTGCAGAATTTCTATAAAAGCCTAGACCCAACCAATAGCTTTAATCCCGGCATCGGTAAAATGTCGAAAACCAAACGTAACTGCTCGTGCTGTGTGTAATAGTGAGTGTGGGTTGAGCTTGCCGCTTCAAAAATAAGCCAATTGCATCCATCGTTTAGCACTAATCAATAAATAATTAGAGATTCAAAAATATTACATAGATATTTAACAGAATAAGGGCAAGCGTATGATTATTTCATCTCCAAACGACTACAGGGCTGCTGCCAAGCGCCGACTGCCACCATTTCTATTTCATTATATAGATGGCGGTGCTTATGAGGAATATACCTTAAAACATAATGTTGAAGATTTATCGAAAATTGCCCTTAGACAACGTGTACTAAATGATATGTCACTGCTTAGTCTCGAGACGCAGTTATTTAATGAAACTCTGTCTATGCCTGTCGCGTTGTCACCCGTGGGTCTGACAGGTATGTATGCCCGCCGCGGAGAAGTGCAGGCCGCTATGGCAGCCGATCAAAAAGGCATTCCGTTTACCATGTCGACAGTTTCGGTTTGTCCGATTGAAGAAGTAGCGCCTAAAATTAACCGTCCGATGTGGTTTCAGCTTTATGTATTAAAGGACCGAGGTTTTATGAAAAATGCCTTGGAGCGTGCCAAAGCGGCGGGGTGTTCGACCTTGGTTTTTACGGTAGATATGCCAGTACCAGGGGCACGCTACCGAGATATGCACTCTGGTATGAGCGGTAAAAATGCTGCTATGCGCCGTTACTTACAGTCTATGACGCATCCGCAATGGGCATGGGATGTAGGGCTAAATGGCCGTCCGCACGATCTGGGCAATATCTCTACTTATTTAGGTAAGCCAACAGGATTGGAAGACTATATAGGCTGGCTAGGTAATAACTTTGACCCCTCTATTTCTTGGAAAGATTTAGATTGGATTCGCGAGTACTGGGATGGGCCTATGGTCATCAAAGGTATTTTGGACCCAGAAGATGCCAAAGATGCGGTGCGTTTTGGAGCCGACGGCATAGTCGTATCGAATCATGGTGGGCGACAGCTGGACGGTGTTTTATCCAGTGCACGTGCTCTGCCTCCTATTGCCGATGCAGTTAAAGGAGAGATTAAAATTTTAGCCGACTCTGGTATACGTAATGGCTTAGATATTGTGCGTATGTTGGCTTTGGGCGCTGATATTTGCATGCTAGGGCGCGCTTTTATTTATGCTTTAGCAGCGGATGGCGGTGCAGGGGTAAGCAATTTGTTAGAACTGCTAGATAAAGAAATACGCGTCGCAATGACCTTGACTGGTGCCAAAACGATTGCTGATATTAATTCTGACTGTTTAGTAAAGCTGGAGAATTAAACTTGAAGCCGTTAGTTTAGTCATCAATCGTAATAATGAAACTCATAATATTGTTGGCTGACTAGGGATAGACAGATATACCATTACAGGAATGGCTGACCCAGTATCACCAAAAAATAAATGATTAATACATAAAGCTGACAACGTCTTGGCTGATGAGAAGCGAGAGCTTCGAGATCCACATAAACAGGTTAAATGGCTTACACCATAGAAAACCTACATTTAAGACCGCACGACTATATTTGAATGAATTTGATCAGGAGATCAAGGATGACTATTGATAACGACGTACTACGTGAACGCATCAGCTTATTAGGCTCATTTCTAGGAGAGGCGATTTCTCGGCAAACGGGCGAACAAACACTCAACACGATTGAAACCCTACGCCAAGGTTTTATCCAGCAACGCCGGGCGCCTAACGCAGCGAACCAGCAACAACTCATCGACTTTATTGCCTCGTTAGACAACCAAACCTTAAAAAATGTCATCCGCAGCTTTTCTATCTATTTCTTCTTAGCCAATCTCAGTGAAGAAAATTACTTACGAGAACAACGTCAAGCCTTGCGTATGCAATCGGAACATAGCTGGGAAGGCTCGTTTCGGCGTACGCTGCTTGAATGTCGTGAGCGCAATATTGAACCCGCCCAAATGCAAGAGCTGATTGAGCAACTAAAATTTATCCCAGTATTCACCGCCCATCCGACTGAAGCGCGTCGCCGTACGACGATGAATCTATTGCAGAGTTTATTCAAGCATAGCGATGCTTTGAATAATCTTCCTGAAAACAGTTTCGCCTATGAGCAAGCGAAAGAACAAACGGCGCAAACCATTGATTTATTATGGTCATCTGATGAAGTACGGACGCGTAAACCTTTAGTCTATGACGAGATCAATAATGGCCTGCATTATTTCAATGCCAGTTTATTCAGCGCCATTCCCAAAGTTTACCGTAATATTAAAGACGCCATTGTTGATATCTATCCTGAGCTAACAGACTATCCCTTACCGGCGTTCATGAGCTTTGGTTCTTGGATCGGTGGTGACAGAGATGGCAATCCCTTTGTCACTCATGACACCACAGAAATGGCCGTATTGATGCATGCCAATACCGTCTTGCGTCACTATCAAGTGTTGATCAAAAAATTGCGTCGTGAACTGATTCACAGCGATACAATTGTCGCTATCGAACCTGACGTGTATACAAAAATTGAAAGTTATCGTGAGCTCGACAGACGAGTCTTTGATTACAATACTGACGATTACAACAATGAGCCGTACCGAAGACTGTTATCGATTATTCTTGCCAAAATAAAATCGACTAATAGCCATATTCAAAGCAAAGGTACAGACCTCGACGCCGCACACGATGCTTACGCCAACCCACAAGAGTTGTTAGAAGATTTACGTATCATCCGAAAAAGTGTCAATACTCATGACAAAGCACATAGTGACGGCTTATTACTTGATACGATTCGTCTGGTCAAAACCTGCGGCTTTCATCTAGCAGCGCTCGATATTCGCCAAGAATCGTCTTATCATAGTGAAGTGATTGCTGATATTTTCGCCAATGCCTCGAACTTACCAGACTATCAGACTCTGGGTGAAACCGAGCGCCAAGAATGGCTAACGCGCTTACTTGAAAAGCCCGGTACACCGCTCATTTATACCGATAACTTGAGTGATAAAACACGCGAACAATTGGCTTTGATGAACTCTGTGGCAACCTTACGTAAACTGGTCGGGCAAGATACTTTCGGCAGTTACGTCATATCAATGACCAATAACGCCAGTCAATTATTAGAAGTGTTACTACTCATGCGCTTTGCAGGCTTATGTACAGTGAATGACGAAGGGCAACTGTCCGCTGACTTACCCGTCGCACCCTTGTTTGAAACCATCGAAGACCTTAAAAATATCGATAAGATTTTACCTGCCGTCTTGGATAATCCGCTTTATCGAGGGTTGCTGCAACACTTAGATAACACGCAAGAAATCATGCTGGGTTATTCAGATTCATCAAAAGATGGCGGTATTATCACCTCTGCATGGCAGCTGTATAGCGCGCAGCAAACCATTAACCGTATCGCTGAGGAATATGGTATCAAAACCCGCTTGTTTCATGGCCGTGGTGGCTCTGTCAGTCGTGGTGGCGGCTCAACACATAATGCAATTGCCGCTCAGCCCGCAGGGACACTGCATGGAGAAATTAAAGTCACCGAGCAGGGCGAAGTCCTTTATGCCAAATATGCCAACACCGATACTGCTGTATTTGAGCTTACCATGGGCATCACTGGTACCCTCAAAGCGTGCTCAACAAGATTTGTGGTGCAACCGCCTGAACTACCAAATTATGAAGCACTCTTTGCGCGTCTAGCCGATGCGGGTGAACAAAGTTATCGTACGCTTACTGACCATACCGAAGGGTTTTATCAGTTCTACTCACAAGTGACGCCAGTGCAGGAAATCTCTTTATTAAATATCGGCTCACGCCCAGCGCACCGTAACAAAGGTCTGCCTAGTAAGACAACCTTGCGGGCGATTCCCTGGGTATTTGGTTGGTCTTTAGCGCGCTTTACCCTACCAGCTTGGTATGGCGTAGGTAGTGCTCTTCATAGTGTTAAACAAGACGAAGCTTTAATGAGGGAGATGAACAGTTGCTGGCCATTTTTTAACGTATTTATTAGTAATATTGAAATGGCGTTTACCAAGTCTGAGATGAGCATTGCTCAGGCTTATAGTCAGTTATGTGAAGATGAGGGATTACGTGAAAAGATTATGCAAGCGGTAATCGATGAGCACGAGCTGACATTTTCAGGTTTAAATTCTTTGCTTAACCAGACATCATTATTGGCACATCAGCAAAACCTTGCCGCGTCACTGCAGTGGCGAAATGCTTATTTAGATCCGATTAACTACATACAAATCGAGTTGTTGAAACGTGCCAGACAAAAAGACACTATATATGATGACGGTGACTTTAGTGTTGAAGATCCATTAATCCGTAGTATCAATGCTTTGGCAGCGGGTCTACGCAATACGGGTTAATTAATAGAGAATTACGTTCAGATATCTAACTTATGACCTAAATACATTGACTTCCTTTAATTAAATTAAGAAGGTTGAAAAGGTGTAAGGGTCAACTAATTTAGATGTGGGTGGGTTTCTATCGTCAGGCTCCCTAACTAAAATCTCCCGAATTTTTTTATACGGATTTGACGGTAGGGGTCAGTCAGCTACCAGCTATCGAGACGACCCGTATGTAACTTGGTGAAACAGATGCTTGATTATGCCACTACAGTCTATTAATTAGGCAGCAATTGAGACAAGATGTTAGAAAAAAATATTGCCTCTCAAAAAGCTCGATTATCACTGCCATATCCTATCCAGCACAGTGAACCAATTCTTTGACGTAATCTTTTCAATGAGTGGATCGGAGAAATGTCGTTGTTGCATGTGCTCAATCAGCATAGAGATTTGACTGATATCAGATAACTCATCTGGCAATAGACAACCATCAAAATCAGAGCCAAAACCGACGTGATCTTCGCCTAAATGGTCAACTAGATAATCAAGATGATCGACAATCACATCAACTGAAGTTTGCGTGTTGCGTTGACCGTCAGCACGAAGAAATGCAACATCAAAGTTCACCCCAACCATACCACCGCTTTGTTTAATGGCAGCCAGTTGCTGGTCAGTCAAATTCCTTGCTTGCTGACATAACGCGTGTGCATTAGAGTGTGTCGCGACAATGGGCTGATCAATAATCTCTAACGTATCCCAAAAAGCACGCTCATTCATATGCGACACATCGATTAGCATATGTTTTTCACGACACTTTAGAATGAGGTCTTTACCTTGATCCGTGAGACCAGATCCTGTATCGGGAGAATGAGGAAAGGAGGCATTTAAGCCATCACCAAAGAGGCTTTTTCTATTCCAGAGTGGCCCTATACTTCTAAGACCTGCATCATAAAAAACATCCAATAACTCAGGTTTAATGGCTAAAAACTCAGCACCTTCCAAATGAAGGATGATGGCTAATTGCTGATTCTGCTGACAGGCTTGAATTTGCGCTAAAGACTTACAAATCTGAATCTGACCGTCTGATCGCGCCTGTAATTGTTGCACAAGTGCCAACTGTGCACAGCAAATATCCACGATTTTTTGCGGCTCAAAATCTAAGCCTGAGAGATTTGATAACTTGTCAGGATGGTTTTTTTTAACATAAGCGTAGGGCGGCAGGAAAATAGAAAATAAGCCGCCCATCCATCCCGCTTTCTGACAACGTTGTAAATCCAAATGTCCTGGTAGCGTACCATAAATGAAATCATGCACAGGATCTGCGGCTGCACTCAGCCACAGTCGGGTCAATAGGTCGTTATGTCCATCAAATATCACAGGCTGAGCATTCATTATTCATCCATTACCGTACGAGTAGGAATTAATTGCTCTTGACTCAATAGCTTTGAGTTTTTAGGGTTCCTAAAGCGTAACTCTTCAAAGGAAACTGGCGTTTCACTGTTTATACGCGCTTCCTCGATCAGATAATGATAAGGTGATTTGCCACACACAGGATCGGCATTTTTGGCATCCCCAGTCAGCATAAACGCTTGGCAACGACAGCCGCTGTAATCCCGCTCTTTATCTGGGCAGCTTTGGCACATGTCAGGCATCCAATCGTCACCGCGAAACTGATTAAAGCTCGCAGACTCATACCAAATATCTGCAAGTTGGGTGTTGCGTACGTTAGGGAACTGTATTGGTAATTGTCTGGCGGCATGGCAAGGTAGGGCTGTGCCGTCCGGTGCCACAGTCAAGAAAATCTTACCCCAACCATCCATACAGGGTTTAGGACGTTCTTCGTAATAATCAGGAACGACAAAAATGAGTTTACATTTGATGCCACGTTTTTCAATTTTCTTGCGGTGCTCATTGGTAATACGCTCGGCTCGAACCACTTGCGCTTTGGTTGGTAGTAAGCCTTCGATATTCTCAAATGCCCAACCATAAAACTGACAAATGGCCAGTTCAACGGTATCGGCTTCCAGCTCTAAGCACAGCTCAATAATCTGATCAATCTGATCAATATTCTGCCGATGAATGACAAAGTTGAGCACCATAGGATAGTTGTACTGCTTGACCAGACGTGACATCTCATACTTTTGTTCAAAGGCATGTTTTGAGCCAGCCAATGCATTGTTAACCGTTGGATCACTGGCTTGGAAACTGATCTGAATGTGGTCAAGGCCAGCCTCTTTTAATCGAGCAATCCGAGATTCGTTCAATCCCATGCCTGATGTGATTAAATTGGTGTAAAAACCTTTGTTATGAGCATAAGCGACCAATTGTTCTAAATCTTGACGAACGAGTGGTTCACCGCCAGAAAAGCCGAGCTGCACCGTGCCCATTTGCCGCGCCTGATCAAGAACATCGAACCATTCTTGCGTTGTCAGTTCCTGCTTATACTGAGCATAATCAACAGGATTAGAGCAATAAGGGCATTGTAATGGGCAGCGATAGGTAAGCTCAGCCAATAGCCATAATGGCAGTCCTACTGGCGCAGTCATACTAAATCAATCCAATGTTCACGTTGAGCCACCAACATATATTCGATAATGTCTTGCTCGATTTCAGGTATATCACCAAACATAGCCTTCACCTTTTTAATAATATCAGCAATGGACGCTTGACCATCAATGTGTTGACCGATGATGCTGGCACTCTCATTTAATTTGATCATCCCTTCAGGGTACAGCAACACATAAGCGTTCTGTGCAGGCTCAAACTGAAAGCGATAACCATGACGCCATACTGGGACGATAGAGTGATCTAGTTCAGGTAAACTCATTTGAACAATCCTTTATGCCAGACATTATCATCAGTGACGCTTTGGTAAGGGGCTTGATTATGGACATAGACCAAGCTCAAAGAATCCAAAATGGTCCACAAAATATCCAGTTTAAATTGTAGAATCTCTAGCATACGCTCTTGTTGTTCAACTGTTTTGAATGAGTCGAGCGTAATGGTTAGGCCATGCTCAACATCGCGGCGGGCCTGACTTAAGCGCGAGCGAAAATAGGTATAACCTTGCTCTTTAATCCAAGGATAATGTTTTGGCCAAGACTCTAAGCGCGATTGATGAATCTGCGGGGCAAAAAGCTCTGTCAGTGAGCTGCTGGCTGCTTCTCGCCATGAGGTACGACGCGCAAAATTTACATAAGCATCGACTGCAAAACGTACACCCGGCAACACCAATTCTTCAGAAATCACTTGTTCGCGGCTAAGACCAACCGCTTCTGCCAGACTCAACCATGCTTCACGACCGCCACCATCAGGATACACGCCATCTTGATCAATCATGCGCTGAATCCACTCTTGACGCACCCGCTGATCGGGGCAATTCGCCATGATTGCCGCATCTTTCAAGGGAATATTGATTTGATAATAGAATCTGTTGGCGACCCACGCTTGAATCTGCTGTTGAGTCGCTTGTCCTTCATGCATCATGATATGAAAAGGGTGGTAAATATGGTAATACTGACCTTTAGCCATAATCGCTTGTTCAAAGGCCTCTACGCTTAGGGCTATTTTTTCTTCTTGCATTATCTTCATTTTGCTGTCGCCTTACAATTCAATCTGCATACCATCAAACGCCACTTCAACACCGTGTTGTTTCAATGTTGCAGCCTGTTCAGATTGTTCATTCAATATTGGGTTGGTGTTATTAATGTGGATCAATACCTTACGAATGTTTTTGAGCTGATCTAAATAGTGCAGTGATCCATCTTCACCACTAATGTGTAAATGCCCCATGTCTTGGCCTGTTTTTGTACCGACACCGCATTCTTGCATCTCACTGTCAGTCCATAAAGTGCCATCAATCATCACACAATCAGAGGCTTCCATAATCTGCATAATATCATCGTCAATTTTGCCCAAACCTGGCGCGTAAAAGAGTTGTTTTTGCGTTTTTAAGTCTTTTACAATCAGCGCAATATTATCGCCATCATGGGGGTTATTACGATGTGGCGAGTAGGGTGGTGCCGAGCTTCTAATCACCAAAGGCGTCAATTCTAAATTGCTAAAACCTTCAATATTAAAGGTCTGTTTCGGATCAATTTGGTGATATTGCAGGCCACCATTCCAGTGTTTCAACATATTGAAAATAGGAAACCCTGTCGTGAGATCTTGGTAGACCATCTCAGTACACCAAACAGGAATCGGACACCCTTCTCGCAGGGTCAATAGCCCAGTCGTATGGTCAAGCTGACTGTCCATCAAAACCACATTCGTGATGCCTGTATCTCTCAGGTTACGTGCTGGCTGTGCCGCCTTAAATTCAAATAATTGCTGACGAATATCAGGTGACGCGTTGAATAAAATCCAATCTATGCCATTCTCTGATATGGCTATCGAAGACTGGGTGCGGGTCTTTGCTTCAATTGTGCCTTGACGAACACCATGACAATTATAGCAATTGCAATTCCACTGTGGAAAACCACCACCAGCCGCTGAGCCTAAAACGTGAATATACATAAATCAATATTTCCAAAAAAATAAAAGCCCTAATCATCTAGGGCTTTTAATGTATTTAAGTCTAGTAAATTTTAACGCGCTTCAAAATACATAGTGACTTCGAAACCGATACGGATATCTTGAAAAGCTGGTTTAGTCCATTGCATAGGATTACTCCGGAAAGATCTCACTAGCTAATAAGTAAGATTAGTAAAAAGAATCTTTAATGGTATTCTAATCTAGCCCCCGCTGTCAAATCTGTAAAAAGACGGGAAACATTTTAGTTACGCAGTCTAACAGTAGTAATCAAACTATACTTATCTTGGCATATACCACTGTTCATTGTAAGGTAAATTGGATATATGCCTTAGTAATAAAACGGCAATGAATCAAATCATTACCGCTTCATTAAACAGGTATGATGTTACTTGGCTTTGTCAGCAAGTTTATAAGCCATAACATAATCCCCAATAGTAGTACCAACTGAACCATGTCCACCAGCTACCAATACGACCATCTGCTCACCTTTAGAATTTAGATAAGTCATAGGCGTCGCTTGGCCACCTGCTGGAATACGAACATTCCACAATACATCGCCATTTTTTAAATCATAGGCGCGGAAGTTGTTTTCAGTAGCCGCTGACAAAAATGCTACGCCTCCTTTTGTGATGATGGGTCCGCCAATACCAGGAACACCCAGCTCAAACTTCAATGGAATAGGGGACAAATCTTGCACGGTACCGTTTCTACGTTGATAGGCAATCTCACCGGTTGCTAGGTCAGCACCCGCTACTGTGCCCCATGGTGGTTGCTGACAAGGAATGCCTAACGGTGATAAAAATGGTCCCAGCTCTACCGCGTAATCTGCACCTTTATTTTCATTAACTCCTTGCTCTCCTGTATTGGTTTCTCCCTCACCAAGATTGTCTCTAGGAATGAGTTTTGATGTAAATGCCAAATAAGTTGGCATACCAAACATTACGCCATTTTCAGGATCAACGGCGAGGCCGCCCCAGTTAAAGGTACCGAAGTTACCAGGATAGACCAAACTGCCATTCGTCGATGGTGGTGTATAACGACCATCATAATTGAGTTGGTTAAACTCAATACGGCACATCATCTGATCAATGAGGCTAGCGCCCCACATGTCTTTTTCTTTCAACATCGGCGGCTCAAAACTCAAACCAGAGTAAGGTTGCGTTGGAGCGGCATGTTCACCTGCAACCAAGTAACCTTGCGGCGCGGCGCGTTCTTTGATCGGTACGATTGGCTCGCCTGTTGCGCGATTCAATACATACACATCGCCTTGTTTGGTGGGAACAACCAGTGCAGGCTGAACACCTTCTTTGGTTTTTAAGTCAAGTAAGCTTGGCTGAGCTGGCGTGTCCATATCCCAAAGATCATGGTGAACAAATTGTTGAACCCAGCGCGCTTTACCTGTTTTAATGTCTAAAGCGACAACAGACGTCGCATATTTTTCTTCATCTGCGGTTCGATAGCTGCCTAATTGATCCGGTACACGATTGCCCATAGGGAAATAGACCAAACCAAGTTCTTCATCAGCGCTGGCGATCGCCCATGAGTTTGGTGAACTGGTTTTGTACATCTGAGTTGGATCATTGACATCGAAAGGCGCTGTGTTATCAGGATCTCCTGAATCCCAGTTCCATAGTAGCTCGCCAGTATTGACATCATACGCACGAATAACACCAGAAGGTGAATTGACGTCGTAGTTATCATTAACGGCACCTGCCACCACAATCGTATTGCCTACCACTATCGGAGGCGACGTTGAATAATAATAACCCGCTTGTTTAAATGGCATATTGTGCATTAAATCTAAAGCACCATCTTTACCAAAATCTTGACAACGTTGCCCAGTATTTGGGTCAAGTGCATATAACTTAGCATCGGAAGTTGGAATAAATATTTTTGCATCGCATTGCTTAGACGCGTTTTCAAAGGTATTACCAGCTACTTTCTGAACTGGTGTATGGCCGGTCTTGACAGTTGTGTTAGTCACAGCTGCATTATTACTATTTGTCTCATCATTAATAACTGGAGAAATACTATCAGTACCAGCTTGACCTGCATAATAGGACACGCCTCGACACGTTTGATGTTGGCGTTGTAGATTTTTTCCTACTTTGGGGTCAAACTTCCATAATGTTTGACCAGAGTCTGCGTCCAAAGCTAATACCCAGTTGTGTGGAGTGCACATATATAGGGCATTGCCAATCTTTAAAGGAGTTGCCTGATAGGTGGTCTCACCGATATCATTAGGACCTTTGACATCACCTGTTTGAATTTGCCAAGCAAGCTCTAAGTCTTTGACATTATCAGTGGTGATTTGAGTCAGAGGCGAGTAGCGCTGCCCATAGTCAGTACCACCATACGCGCTCCACTCACCCTCTGGCGTTTGCTCGCCATTTGATAACGGAACACCAAGATTTGTAGGTGTTGAATTTTGATCAGCACCATCTTTGGCAGTTAAATTGAGTTCACCTAACTTATCGGTGGCATTATTAGCCATACTACCAAAAGAGATCAGTGCGCCCACAACCACACTAGCCAGCAATCCCCAATAATAAATAGGGTTTTTTGAGTTATTTTTGGCGTCTTTGAAGGGAGTTGTAATAAGATTTTCGGAATGTAAGCTCGATGTACCATTAGCAACTAAATTTTTATCAGAGCTCTTTGATACTCGAGTTTTATTACCCTGCATCTTGTTAGATACCCATGGCAATAACATTAATAAACCAAATATCAGCGGAAAGCCCAAGCGAGTTGCCAGTGCCCACCAATAAAACCCAGATTCCCAAAGCGCCCAAGCCAGGGTCGCTATAATAAAAATAGTATAGAGCCCATAGGCGCTCCAATGTCTTTTAAATAGCAAGAATGCTGTGACAAGCATCGTAATGCCAGCAATAACATAGTAAGCGCTACCGCCTAACGAGAGTAAGTAGGTACCTCCAATAAGCAAAGGTGCGGCAAAAACCGCCATAATAATAGCTATGAATTTTTCCATGAGCGGAACCACCTGTTTATATAAAAGCAGATTGGCATGCAATGATGGACGACCAGTTAAAACTAGACGTCCATCATTACATACCTATGTAATTAACAAATAAATCAAACGTCGAATAACGTTTTGGACTTTATTTTATCACTTATACACAAGATCAGTAAAGGTGAGGTAAGATAGGAAAAACTGTTTGGTAAGTGTTTTAGATACTAGGGCGTGTCTTCATTTTAAAAATGGTAATAAAAATTAGATAAATTGTAGTCAAACAAGGAAAATAGCGCCGTTAATATCGGGATATTACCTAGCTATTTGATGAAGTTTGGCAAAATTTAGCCATTTTTAGCCCATTTAGATGTCCATCGATTGAATTGAAGACACGCCCTAAACTGTTTTTGATATAAATCCATAAATGCATAGCCTAAGACTCAAGTCCTCACTAGCAGACTGAGCTTCTTCCTAGAGATGTTACGTTAAATGGTTTTCATGCAAAAAAAGTCATCGGTTCGAGTGCTCGAAAATAGCTCTGCTATCATGAGAATAATACATAAGTTTAAGTTCCAAAAAACTATCTATAGAAATCTGCTATGACCCTCCCTAAAACCTCTTTAACACGTAAATATATCCTTTTTTAGCAGCAGCGATGCTGTCTGTGTCAGCTATGGTTACTGATTTTAGCCAAGTTCAACGCGAAGCTAATCAAGGTGATGCTGATGCCTAATATGTGCTTAGGATGATATACGTCAAAGGCGAAGGCGTGCGACTAAACACCATGACTACTAAAAAATGGTTTGAGCTATGCTGAAGAAACCGTAGAGGTAAATTTGGTAAACTAAGCGTATTAATCGGAGTTTATCATGACCAAGAAAGTAAGAACCTACTGTGACGAATTTAAAGCCGAGGCAGTCAAGAAGATAGCAGACAATAATGGCAATATCTCAGCGACCGCAAAGCAGCTTGGCATCGCCATGCAGACCTTATCTAATTGGCACAATAAAGCCAATCAAGGCAAGCTTATCAGCACTCAGCAATATGAACCTGATCTTATGGCAGCTATTCAAGAAATAAAGTAGCTCAACC
>NZ_JBQSVL010000059.1:0-20751 GCF_052376215.1 Psychrobacter sp. AOP7-B1-24 | reverse complement strand
TTTTTGTTGGCGTAACTCATGCGTTTTGATATTGATTTCATCCGTTTTATCAATAATATAGAAAATATAAGAGCAACTAGCTGTATATATAGTAAAGCGAACCTAATCAGTGGTCTCACGATACAATGTATTTTGTGACTCCTGTCTAAAATCTTCGTAACTAATGGCTGGTTCAGCTTGCGCCTCACTAGATACTGCGTCATCTGAGGTGGTATCTGTGGTCTTTTTCTCATCGATAGCCGCATTGCTATTGCTATCGACAATATCGTTATTGGCGCTCTGATTCTCACCAGTTAGCTCATCCTGTTGTGAGGCTGCTGGTGTCTCTGTAACGCTGAGCTCAGTATCAGTATCAGTATCAGTATCAGTATCAGTATCAGTATCAGTATCGGTTTGGGCATTACTGTTGGCTACTTGTTCCTCGTCAGAACTAGGCGCACTATCCGTTGGCACCGTATCGACATTACTATTAATATTTGATTCAGTATTATCAGCGGTAGCTGTGTCTGTTGGAAAAACGCCCATAAAAACAAGTGTTGCTATAACAATAGCAATCAATACTAAACCCAAAATCAGACCAATAACGAGCGTTTTTTTATTATTTGCTGGCTTGTTTTTTGCTTCTGTAGCAGCTGGTATATTGACAGCCTGCTGTTTCTGCGTTTCTTGTGTAGCTTCGTCATCATTAGCTATAGAGGTCGTCTCATCCGTATTGCAGAGCTGGTCAGACTCTGACTCAATAATTTCATTGTTGCTCTCCGCATGAGTATCATCAGAATCAATTTCTAGGAATTCATCTGTATCAATAGACAGTACTTGATCTGAGAAATCTGACTCTGACTCAACAACCTCGTTGTTACTTTCTACATGAGTATCATCAAAATCAATCTCTAAGGAATCATCTGTATCAATAGACAGTACTTGATCTGAAAAATCTAACTCTGACTCAACAACCTCGTTGTTACTTTCTACATGAGTATCATCAAAATCAATCTCTAAGGAATCATCTGTATCAATAGACAGTACTTGATCTGAAAAATCTAACTCTGACTCAACAATTTCATTGTTACTTTCCACATGAGTATCATCAGAATCAATTTCTAGGAATTCATCTGTATCAATAGACAGTACTTGATCTGAGAAATCTGACTCTGACTCAACAATTTCATTGTTACTTTCCACATGAGTATCATCAGAATCAATTTCTAGGAATTCATCTGTATCAATAGACAGTACTTGATCTGAGAAATCTGACTCAACAACCTCGTTGTTACTTTCTACATGAGTATCATCAAAATCAATCTCTAAGGAATCATCTGTATCAATAGACAGTACTTGATCTGAAAAATCTGACTCTGACTCAACAATTTCGTTGTTACTTTCCACATGAGTATCATCAAAATCAATCTCTAAGGAATCATCTGTATCAATAGACAGTACTTGATCTGAGAAATCTGACTCTGACTCAACAATTTCGTTGTTGCTCTCCGCATGAGTATCATCAAAATCAATTTCTAGGAATTCATCTGTATCAATAGACAGTACTTGATCTGAAAAATCAAACACGGTATCTGTTTCAGCCTGATCTATACTCAATGTGTTATTTAACAGATGAGTATCATTATCTGAATCGGTACGCAGCTCAAGCTCTGTTTTTCCAGAAGACTGATATTTAGGTGCTAACTTAATATTTTCAGATTGTGTTAAGTCTTCACTATTAGTGTTTTCTACACGACTGACGAACCGATCATAGATATTATTATTGGTGCGAGCACGTGGATTTCTAGTGGTGATTTCCGCCAACTTTTCTTCAAAATCTGTACCAATATCTGTTTTTTTGTCGCTCATAAAATAATACCAAACCAGTTTATTACTACAGTGTAACTATATCGTTATCAAATAATATAATTGTTCATCTTATTATCTTCAAGTACAAAATATTTTATAGTGAAAGTATATTGTAAATATCGTTACTATTCTGCATATTTTCTAACTTATAGTTAAATTTATATAAATTCGATATGTTGCAATCCTTGCTAACTGTACGAGTATGTCGCTACTTTGGCTATGACAAAGCTTTTTTAATACCTGAATATAATAACCAATGGAAAATAGAAATGAGCAATA
The DNA here is from genome assembly GCF_052376215.1 of Psychrobacter sp. AOP7-B1-24. Lineage (NCBI taxonomy): Bacteria > Pseudomonadati > Pseudomonadota > Gammaproteobacteria > Moraxellales > Moraxellaceae > Psychrobacter > Psychrobacter sp. AOP7-B1-24. The sequence continues at coordinate 18,624 of NZ_JBQSVL010000059.1, read as the reverse complement.
CAAACAACGCCTGGTTGGCTTTGAGTTAATAGCTCAACTAGCCCTATGTTTAATAGACTCTAATATTAGTCGGTGAATAGGTGGTTATATGGATAGAGGTATGCACTATACTGATAAGCCATAGAGTGGCTATAGTCACTCCTCTATCTACTGAATACGGCGTCAGTCTCGCTTAGCTTACTATTTACAGCACTTTCACTTGGTTTCCTTGTATCCAAGTTATATTGAACCGACTATATCAACACAGGTTTAACGGTATGGACTTAAAACAACTGAATGCCTTTATATCTATCGCAGAGTTGCGTAGCTTTAGCGCGGCGGCAACCAAGACAGGGTTGTCACAGCCTACTCTGAGCCGCTTACTCAAACAGCTCGAAACCGATATGGGTGTGGAGCTGGTTGATCGTTATCATAGGCCGCTCGATTTGACTGAGGCTGGTGCATTTTTTTACGATAAAATCAGTGCCATTCTAACAGAGATTGATACAGTGACCAGTATGACGCAGCGGTTATCCGCACCAAGTAGTATTCTTAATATTGGTTTTGTTCCTTCCGTGCTCTATGGGTTGCTCCCAGAAATCATTGCTAGGCTCAAGCAGTCCAGTCCTGATATTGAAGTCAATCTCAAAGATATCAGCTCCTATCAGCAAATGGATGCTCTAAAATCTGGTGATATCGACATTGGCTTTGGTCGTTTTGCGCATCAAGACCCATGGGTTCAGCAAATATTACTGCGCCATGAACGCTATGTCGTTGCCTTACCTAAAGCGCATGCTTTAGCACATGTACGTGAGCAGAGGCTGATAGACTTGGCAAACAACCGATTGATTCTATATCATCAAACGCGTTTGCCGATGGCCACGCCAAACGCTCATACCAAAACGCTTCATACGAATAAAGAATCGGCAACCAACGATACGCCCATTACTGAGCCTTTGCTGCATTTATTTGCACAATACGGTATTTCTCCTTTTATGACAACAACGGTGAGTGATTTACAGATCGCACTGGGTCTAGTAGCAGCAGGTGAAGGTATTACGCTCGTACCTGCCAGCCTACAAACGGTACGTACCGAACAAATCAGCTATCAACGCTTGGTGCATGAAAACGTTACCTCCCCTATCTATCTACACACGCTCAAAGACTTCGTTCATCCTAGTATTCCTGATTTACTGACTGCTATTTATCATGTTTATGAACAACGTGGTATTACTTATCGACATCAGAAATTTACCTAAAAAACTGATTATTAACCATTCGTTAGCTTAGGTGATGAAAATAATCATTATCTCGTATCATTATAGATATGCTAAAGTCGCCTATAAATATTTAACTATCACTGTTTTTATCCTTTTAGTCTTTACCATTTCATTTATAAACATTACTTATTAGTTGCAGGCACTCTGTCACAGGTCAGTGTTAGGGTGTCTCTAGAGATATAATTTGAGGTATGTATGACCGCACAACAAACAAACACGCTTGATAGCGCTACTAACCAGGAAGGCTTTAGTTGGCGTATCTTTGGTCCTGGGATTTTGATGGCGACCGCTGCCATTGGTGGCTCACACCTCATTTCATCGACACAGGCTGGCGCACTTTATGGCTGGCAGCTGGCCATTATTATTGTATTAGCCAATGTTTTTAAATACCCATTTTTCCGTTTTGGTACAGATTATGTCTACGATACTGGTGAAAGTCTGATTGCAGGCTATGCCAAACGCTCTAAGACATATCTATGGGTATATTTTATTCTCTCTATATTATCAGCGATTATTAGCACTGGCGCAGTGTCATTAATCGCAGCCGTTATTCTTGGTTTTATGCTGCCCGCCTCTATTGAGCTGTCTACCATTACATTGGCATGGATAGTGACAATTGTATGCTGGGTATTTTTGATTGCCGGTCACTACAAGCTGCTCGATGGTGTAACCAAATGGATTATGATTGCGCTAACGATTGCTACTGTAGCCGCAGTTGTCATCGCTGCTGGCAGACCGACCGTTATGGCCGTTGACTTCGTTGCAGTCACGCCTTGGAATTTGGCCACATTAGGTTTTATCGTGGCCCTCATGGGTTGGATGCCAGCGCCGCTTGAGTTTGCTGCCATTACATCCATGTGGACCTCTGCAAAACGTAAAACAGACCATACCACTCACAAACAAGGTTTGCTTGATTTCAATGTCGGGTTTTTGGTATCTGCTATTTTAGCGTTGTTCTTTCTATCACTAGGTGTTTTTGTTCAATATGGCTCTGGTCAAGAGATTCAAACGGCAGGCATTGCCTATATTGATCAGCTTATCAATATGTATACGGCGACCATCGGTGAATGGTCAAGACTATTGGTCGCTTTTATTGCCTTTATGTGCATGTTCGGCACAACGATTACTTGTGCTGATGGCTACGGCCGAGCCAATGCTGAGTGCTGGCGCTTACTCAAAGGTGAAAAAGCGATTAATAAAAAACAAATCTCATTTTGGACGACTTACGCTATCGGTGGTGGTTTGGTTATTATTACCTTCTTTGCAGGACAGCTAGGTACTATGCTCAAGTTTGCCATGATATCAGCATTTGTCTCTGCGCCTATCTTTGGTTGGTTGAACTACTCACTGGTTAAAAATCAGCAAAAACTATCAGCAGGCATGAATATTTACTCGATTGTGAGCTTATTATTCCTAGGTGGTGTTGCCTTGTTATTCTTAGCCAACCTTGCAGGTCTCTTTGGTTAAGTGAGTTTATTACAACGTATCTAAAAACGTTGCGTCCAAAAATGCAGTACATGCAAAAAACATAAAACCCCTTTTAGCTAGGCTAATAAGGGGTTTTTCTTGTTTGATATTTATCAATATCTGACAAGTCTTCCTATTATCTTTGTAAATAAATGTAAATACTCAAAACGGCTTGCCTGAATAGTTTTACTAAAATGAATAGTAATTTATATGGAATGCTATTTTTTGGATAATGCTATTTAATAATTGAATATTATTAATATTAATTAATATACTATTTAAATATAATAATTACTAGGGATAAAAATATACTTTTCAGCGAGCAATAATTGAGTATAATCGATGGCAACAAAGATAATATCACCCCTCTAAGTAAGGATTAAGACATGACTTTACCATCGGCTGGCACGCGCTTTCGCAGTGCTATGAAACAAAAAAATGATAACAACCAACCCTTACAGATTGCTGGCGCGATTAATGCTTATACCGCGATGATGGCGACTCAAGTTGGTCACCAAGCGTTGTACTTGTCTGGTGCGGGCGTGGCAAATGCTTCATTTGGCCTACCTGATCTGGGTATGACGAGTTTAGATAATGTCTTAGAAGATGCTCGCCGTATCACCGATGCGGTTGATACACCACTATTGGTAGATGTCGATACTGGTTTTGGTGGTGCGTTCAACATTGCTCAAACTATCAGAAAAATGGAAAAGGCAGGCGTGGCAGCAGTACATATCGAAGACCAAGTGGCTCAAAAGCGCTGTGGTCACCGACCAAATAAAGAAATCGTTAGTATTGTAGAGATGGTAGATCGCCTAAAAGCAGCACTAGATGCCAAAACCGATCCTGACTTTGTGGTGATGGCACGTACTGATGCATTGTCTGTAGAAGGTTTAGATGCAGCTGTTGAACGCGCCGTTGCCTTTCAAGAAGCTGGTGCTGATATGATTTTTGCAGAAGCATTAACCGATATCAAAATGTATCGCAAGTTTACGGATGTCCTAGACATTCCTGTACTGGCCAACATGACAGAATTTGGTCAGACTGATTTATATACCACTGACCAGCTATACAGTGTGGGTGTCGAGATGGTGTTGTATCCACTATCCGCATTTCGTGCGATGAACAAAGCAGCACTAAACGTTTATCAACACCTGTTGAACGATGGCACACAAGAAAAGGTCGTTGATACTATGCAGACTCGTATGGAACTGTATGATTTTTTAAACTATCATGAGTTTGAGCAAACACTAGACAAATTGTTTGCCGATAATAAGTAATACCAAAAACTAAACCGTTTTTTATTACTTTTATTTTAAAAAATCAACCCTCCCCTACTTTTAGGTTATTTATGTCATTTTTTACTGCTAATACCATCGCTAAATCTTCAATGCTTAGCTGCACGCTTGCCGCTCTGTTGCTGACAACAGGCTGTGATAAAACACCAGAAACCGTTGACGAAACCACTAGTGAGGCGAGTGAGATGAGCGCCTCTACTGCTGCCGAAACGTCACCAGCTACTACTCAAGATAACTTGCTGATGACAGAAATGACATTAGATACTGTTAACAATTTCGTATTTACTCCGCTTATTAGTAGTGGATCGCTCAATGCAGAGCAAGTAAGCTGCCTTGAATCGCGCGACAAAGACTTGGGTAGAGAAGAAATTAATAACTTCTATAACACAGAGTTTACCGATGCAGAGTTACAAGAGTTAGAGGCGTTTTATAACTCAGATCTAGGGAAAAAACTGATCGCCTTTGGTAACGAACAAATACGCATTATGAGTGGCGAAGAAGTCGAAACACCGATGGAACAACCTACCAAAGAAGAAATGGCAGAAATACAAACCTTTATGCAATCACCAGTTGGCGCTAAGTACATGCAGCTAAACAAGGCTCAAGGTGAAGGCAGTGTAATGCAAGCAATGAGTGCACCGATTCAGGCTGAGTTCGATCGTTGTAATATTACTGTTGATTTAGATGCACCACAACCACAGTCTTAGTTGCACACAACCAGCGCTATAGTCAGTCAACAATAAGCAAAGAAACTGCTTAGGGTGTGTCCCCATGTTGAACATAGAGATAAAAATGAGATAAATAGCAGTCAAACTAAGAAAAATAGTGCAGATAATATCGAGATATTAGCAAGCTACTTAACGCAGTTTGGCAAATACTTAGCCATTTTTAGCCCATTTAATACTGATTGTTCAGATTGGGGACACGCCCATAGACTTCTTGCGAAAGTGTCAGTTAACTGGTTTCTAATAACGAAACCATAAAAGCTAGCAATGACTGATGCAAGAAGTCACATTATAAGAAACACCTTTTTTTACTTTTCACCCAAAAAGCTACCAACAAAAGGAATTCAATCATGGCAGCACAAAAACAACTTTCAGGCGCAGGTCTACGAGGTCAGGTCGCTGGCAAGACGGCACTATCAACCGTTGGTAAATCAGGCTCAGGTCTGACGTATCGCGGTTATGACGTATCAGAACTCGCAGACAAATGCATCTTTGAAGAGGTGGCCTACTTGCTACTTTATGGCAACTTGCCAAACCAAAGCCAACTTGATGCTTATCAAGCCAAGCTCAAAACATTACGTGGTCTACCACAAGCGCTAAAAGACGTACTTGAACGCATCCCAAGCGATTCGCACCCAATGGATGTACTACGTACCGGTTGCTCTATGCTGGGTAACCTTGAAACTGAGACTGACTTTGCCGAAGAAAAAGACAAAACAGACCGCATGTTGGCGGTTTTCCCATCAATCATTAACTACTGGTATCGCTTCACGCATGACAACGTGCGTATCGAAACCGAAACGGATGATGAAACCATCGGTGGCCATTTCTTACATCTGTTAAAAGGCGAAAAACCAAACGAGCTACACACAAAAGTGATGAATATCTCACTTATTTTGTATGCTGAGCATGAGTTCAATGCTTCAACCTTTACCGCTCGTGTGTGTGCGTCTACCTTATCTGACATTCATTCTTGTATCACAGGTGCAATTGGCTCATTGCGTGGTCACTTGCATGGCGGTGCGAACGAAGCTGCGATGGATATGATTGAAGGTTTTGGTTCAGCCGATGAAGCCGAAACCGAGATGTTAGCTATGCTGGCACGTAAAGATAAAATCATGGGCTTTGGTCATGCCATCTATAGCGAATCAGATCCTCGTAACGTCGTAATTAAAGGTTGGGCTGAGAAGCTAGCCGCTGACGTTGGTGATGAGGTGCTATACCCCGTATCAGTACGCTGTGAAGAGGTCATGTGGCGCGAGAAAAAACTGTTCTGTAATGCTGACTTTTTCCATGCGTCTGCTTATCACTTTATGGGTATTCCAACCAAACTGTTCACTCCAATCTTTGTGTGCTCACGCTTAACAGGTTGGGCATCTCATGTATTTGAGCAACGTGCTAACAACCGTATCATCCGTCCAAGTGCAGAATATACGGGTGAAGAGCTGCGTCCAGTACCAGATATGAGTGCGCGTTAATTATTTAAAGTAGGATAATTTTTTTAAGATGTGCTTTGCGTGCTGAGAGTTAGACAACCTTTAACTGGCGCGCATGGCACACTCTATACTTAACTTTTGATATCTATGTTTACGTTTGGAGAAGTATGATGACAGTATGGCCATCATATGTCGTTTGGGTGGCAAGCTTCTTATGGTTAGTGGTATTACTAATCAAACCTATCGTCTATCCTCACCAAAACCAAAAGACGTCAAAAGTAGATATATTTATTTTCATAATATCAGCAATCACTCTACTCAGTTTTAGTTATACCAGTATCAAGTTTACGATGGATTTTTCTCAGAATAGTTTAAGTCGAGAGTGGTTAGATTTTTTGCTCAACTTATGGGGTTCTTTGTTTGTCATCAATATAGTATGCATGATAATGGCTTGGGCTAAATTATTTCGCCAAAATGCTCCGTCCTCGCATACCAATTGGTTTTTTATATTCACTACGACATTAGGAGTCGGTCATATACTGGCTTTAGGATCTTATGTTTAAACGTTCAATATCATTTTTTTAGCAAAGTCTTTTTTATCGCTTTTTATCGCTAAAAACGAGAAAACCAACGATTTTGCTAAGAGAATATCTTTTATTAATTTTAATCTAAACCAGCTAACCGCCAAAGGTGACTTATGGACAATGCACTAGTACAACCAATGAACGAACCCTTTAAAAAACCACTTCCTGATACTGACCTTTACTACTTTGACACCCGAGAAGCTGTCGAGAGCATCGAAGCTGGCGCGTATGACAAACTACCTTTCTGTTCAAAAGTATTGTGCGAAAACCTAGTACGCCGTTGTCCACCAGAAGAGCTAACCAATGCACTTAAGCAGCATATCGACCGCAAGCAAGACCTTGACTTTCCTTGGTACCCTGCCCGTGTCGTTTGTCATGATATTTTGGGTCAGACGGCTTTTGTTGATTTGGCTGGCCTACGTGATGCTATCGCTGAGCAAGGTGGCGACCCTGCTAAAGTAAACCCTATCGTGCCAACTCAGCTTATCGTTGACCATTCATTAGCTGTTGAGCATGCAGGCTTTGAAGACAATGCGTTTGAGAAAAACCGTGCCATTGAAGAGCGCCGTAATGATGACCGTTTTCACTTTATCAACTGGTGCGAATACGCCTTTGATAACGTAAACGTGGTGCCACCAGGTAATGGCATTATGCACCAAATCAACCTAGAAAAAATGTCACCTGTAGTACAAGTGGTACAAAACAAAGCAGGCGAAAAAGTCGCTTTTGCCGATACGTTAGTGGGTACAGATAGCCACACACCAATGGTCGATGCGCTCGGTGTTATCTCAATCGGTGTGGGCGGATTAGAAGCTGAAAGCGTGATGCTCGGCAATCCATCGTATATGCGCCTGCCTGATTACGTGGGTGTCAAACTTACAGGTAAATTGCAAAAAGGCATTACTGGCACGGATTTGGTACTGGCCATGACTGAGTTTTTGCGTGATGCCGGTGTGGTTTCTACCTATATAGAATTCTTCGGTGATGGCGCACGCCAGCTGACTGTCGGTGACCGCGCCTCTATCTCCAACATGACGCCTGAGTATGGCGCAACTGCTGCGATGTTCTATATCGATGAGCAAACCATCGACTATCTGCGTCTGACTGGTCGTAGTGAAGAACAAATCAAACTGGTTGAGCAGTATGCCAAACAAACTGGCCTATGGGCTGACGGTATGAAAAAAGCCGAATACGCACGCGTGCTTGAGTTTGATCTGTCATCAGTAGGCCGCAATTTGGCAGGGCCTTCGCGTCCACATGCCCGCGTATCGACCGATGATTTGGTTGCCAAAGGCATCGCTCACGCTCCTGATGAGAAACTACCTGAATCAAAGGACGGTTTGATGCCAGATGGCGCAGTGATTATCGCGGCTATCACCAGCTGTACCAACACCTCAAACCCGCGCAATATGGTAGCAGCAGGCCTGGTGGCTCGTAATGCTAATGCCAAAGGATTATTACGGAAACCTTGGGTCAAATCATCCTTAGCACCTGGCTCAAAAACGGTCAAAATGTACCTAGAAGAAGCAGGTCTGATGCCTGAGCTACAAGAAATCGGTTTTGACGTGGTTGGTTTTGCCTGTACGACCTGTAACGGCATGAGTGGTGCGCTAGACCCTGATATCGAAAAAGAAATCATCGACAATGATTTATTTACCACGGCAGTACTCTCAGGTAACCGTAACTTTGATGGACGTATCCACCCTTATGCCAAGCAAGCATTCTTAGCATCGCCGCCATTGGTTATTGCGTATGCCATCGCTGGCAACATCCGTTTTGATATCGAAAAAGACTCATTGGGCAAAGACCAAGATGGCAATGATGTTTATCTAAAAGACATTTGGTTTGATGACGAAGAAGTCGATGCTATCGTTGCCGCTGCCGTTAAACCTGAACAGTTCGATGCCGTTTATATTCCTATGTTTGATGAAACCAAAAAAGACATGGGTAAAACGCTAAGCCCTTTATATGACTGGCGTGAGATGACCACCTATATCCGCCGTCCACCGTATTGGGAAGGAAAAATGGCGAAGAAAAATACCCTAACAGGTCTGCGTCCGCTTGCCGTACTTGGTGACAACATCACAACCGACCATATGTCGCCATCAAATGCTATTCTTGGCTCATCAGCAGCTGGCGAGTATCTAGATACTATGGGTTTGCCTGCTGAGGACTATAACTCATACGCTACTCACCGCGGTGACCATTTAACCGCGCAACGTGCCACCTTTGCCAATCCTAAGTTATTGAACGAGATGGTACGCGATGAGGAAGGTGAAATTATCCAAGGCTCATTGGCCCGCGTCGAGCCAGAAGGTCAAGTGATGCGTATGTGGGAAGCGATTGAAACCTACATGAACCGTGAGCAACCGCTTATCATCATCGCAGGTGATGGCTATGGTCAAGGCTCTAGCCGTGACTGGGCTGCCAAAGGCGTGCGTCTCGCTGGTGTAGAAGCCGTCGTTGCTGAGGACTTTGAGCGTATTCATCGTCAAAACTTAGTTGGTATGGGTGCCCTACCTCTGCAGTTCGAAGAAGGCACGACTCGCAACACGTTAAATATCGATGGTACAGAAACCTTTGATGTCACAGGTGAAGTCTCTGCTGGCGGATTGATGATGTTGGTGATTCATCGTACCGACGGCAGTATCACAGAAGCGCCTATTATTTGCCGCTTAGATACAGCTGATGAAGTAAAAATGTATAACGCGGGCGGTATGCTACAACGCTTTGCCAAAGAGTTCATCGAAGGTACGTTAGATATTGTTTAAACCTTTAGTATGATATGAGTATATAAGGAGCCGATGTTGTATAACCTTTTTATATGACATCGGCTTTTATTTGCTTTTGCGTTCTATACACTGAGTTTTGTCACTTACTCCTAAGTATTAGATAGTAGCTAAATATTGAGTTTACTTAATCAATGGCGTAATATGTACCATATATTGTACAAGTTATGCAAAATATCATGAAAGGAGTAAGCCATGAGAGTCGTTAGTTTTTCAGAAGCCAGAAAACACCTAAAATCCGTCCTAGATACGGTAAACGATGATGCCAACGCCACTATCGTAACCCGCCGTGACGCTGATGATGCGGTTGTGATGTCGCTTGATTATTACAATAGCCTGATGGAAACTGTCTATCTATTAAAGTCTCCTGCCAATGCAGCGCACTTAGCGGATTCTATTGCTCAATATAAAGCTGGCAAGACCGTTACGCGTGAGCTAATTGATACGGCAGAAGATAGTGATGACAATGAGCATGCGGATAACGACATTGAGAGTGCTTAAACTCAAAGGCTTGAATCAACGCAAAGGGTCTGACAATGAGTGAACAACTAGCATGGACAGATGCTGCGTGGAAAGACTACCTGTACTGGCAAACGCAAGATAAAAAAACACTCAAACGTATTAACAAACTTATCACCGAATGTAAGCGTAATCCGTTTGAAGGCATTGGCAAACCTGAACCCCTAAAAGAAAACCTATCTGGATTTTGGTCAAGACGCATCGATGATGCCAATCGGTTGGTATATGCCGTCGATGATAACTATCTGACGATTATCTCTTGTCGCTATCATTATTAATAAGCACTTTTAGTCATTCATGTTTACTTGCTGATGGCACCATCCTAATCTTACAACAATATAAAAAGGACTTAATACAGTGGCTCAAACCAATCCTAAATCCAAACCTTCTTTCGCTCCGCAAATATCAGTCCCCGCCACCTATATGCGCGGTGGTACCTCAAAAGGCACTTTCTTTAAACTGTCTGATTTACCTGAGCGTTGCCAAGTCGCTGGCGAGTCACGTGATAAGTTTTTGCTACGTGTGATTGGTAGCCCAGACCCTTATGGTAAGCAAATCGATGGCTTGGGTAATGGCAGCTCTAGCACCTCAAAAACGGTTATTTTATCTCCAGCAAATGATGACAGCCACGATGTCAATTATCTATTTGGACAAGTCAATATCGCCAAACCCATGATTGACTGGGCGGGTAACTGCGGCAACTTAACCGCAGCTGTTGGTGCTTGCGCCATTAACATGGGGCTAGTTGCTGCCGACAAGATTGCTAATAGCATCGATGACAATACTAAAAGCGGCATTTGTGAAGTACGCATTTGGCAAGAAAACATCGGCAAAACTATCATTGCCCATGTTCCCGTCTATCAAGACGCAGATAAAAAAGTCCAGGTTCAAGAAACAGGCGACTTTGAATTAGACGGCGTCACCTTTCCCGCCGCTGAAGTCAAAATTGAGTTTATCGATCCAGTCGATGCCACCAGCGACATGTTCCCTACTGGCAACTTGGTCGATGACTTCGATGTAACGGGTTGCGGTTTAAATACCGATAGCGTCAAAGCTACCTTTATTAGCGCTGGTATCCCGACCATCTTTATGAAAGCAGAAGATTTGGGGTTTATGGGTACTGAATTGCAAGGTGATATCAATAGCGACAGCGAGCTACTTGCTAAGCTTGAGACTATCCGCGCCAAAGGCGGTGTGGCGATGGGATTATTTAAAGATGTGAGCGAGGCACAGACCAGTCAACACATTCCTAAAATCGCTTGGGTGGGCGCAGCACAGAGCTATACCGCCTCTAGTGGTAAGTCGGTCGATGCTGGCGAAATTGATTTAGTGGTACGTGCCATGAGTATGGGGCAATTGCATCACGCCATGATGGGTACAGCAGCTGTCGCCATTGCTGCAGCAGCAACCACACAAGGAACCTTAGTAAATGAGGCCGCTGGTGGTCAGAAGTTCGATGAAGTACGTTTTGGTCACCCATCAGGTACTCTACTAGTAGGCGGCAAAACAGAACAAGTCGATGACCGCTGGCAAGCCAAAAAAGTCTCGATGAGCCGTTCAGCAAGGCGTATCATGGTTGGTGAGGTTTTTGTGCCAGCAGATGCTTTTTAGTACGCCTCATAAGTAAAAACTAACAAATTGATAACTCCTAAGTGTTAGTATTAAGATCTGTTTGATATTCAAATATTAGGTATAACACAATGAGTAGGCAAGATTTTGAGCAAGTCATCAGCCCTTTCTTCTGGGTCGAGCACGAAGATAGCGTTTCTGTATGTTTGAGCGATGTGGGTTCTTATAAAGCTGAAGTTTTTGCCACACGTGCCAACGAAGGGTTTGAAGGCAATGGTTATGATTGGGGAAGTTTAGCCACTGTATTCTTGCAAGAAAAATATCCAGAATGGCAAAATGTGATCAAATTCGATCCAGAAGGCAGTATGTTTGTGGCGTATTCATCAGATAAAAATGCCCTGAGTACTTTTACTGTGGCCTTTAAGCAAGCATGCGATGACCACAATTTGATAGTAGATTTATTTTCACGTGCTGAACTAGATTAACTAACGGTAATCGCTACGGTTATTTTCGATATGCCAACCCCACCGCGCCGCGTTCCACTTAATATCAAGCCGCCCACCAATAAAGCAGAACGGGGCGCTTTACTGTGGTCTATCCTCAAAAAGCTAGCCGTGTTTGCCGCGCCTTACAAAGCGTTAATTTTACTCACGTTGATATTAACGGTACTCGGCTCGTTTACCGCGCAGGTCAACGCTTTTGTATTGCGCTACACCGTAGACACCTTAACCGACATCGCTACCCTCACCGACCCTTGGGCGGCGGGTGGACGTATGCTAGGTATTATTAGTGCGGTGCTACTCATCAAAGAAGTATTGTCTATTTTTATCTCATTTGGGCAACGCTACTTTGGCGAAAGAATCCGCATCAATCTCTCAAGAGATTTATCTCAAAAGGTGGTTGAGCGTATTCTCACCTATCGCATGGCATTTTATACCAGTAGCAATAACGACAGCGGCAAACTACAAACCCGTATTGACTTAGGTGTCAGTAGCCTCACCAGCTTGGTACAGAACTTTTTTATTGACATGCTGCCGTTATTTGCCAGTGCCATTGTGTCACTCGTCATCATGTTTTCTACCAATTTTTGGGTAGGCATGGTTGGTCTTATCATTGTGCCCATTTATTTCTTTATCAGTCAAAAACAAGCCAACCGCCTGCAAGGATTTCGGCGGCAAATGCGTGGTTACCGCGAAACAAAAAGCGGGCTGGTTATCTCCTTAATTAACGCCATCAGCGTGGTCAAGTCTTTTGTACGCGAACCCATTGAAGCCCAAAAGCACTTGGCGATTCAAAAAGACATGACTGACAATCAGCTACGTATTCGTAGCATTGCTTTTATTTATGATGGCGTCAAAACCTTTATCGAACAGATTGGCGTGGTGATGATTATCTTACTCACGGCCTATTTTGTGCTAAAAGGCGAGATGACCATTGGTATGATTTTGTTTCATGTCATGCTGTTTCAAAATGTCGCCGCGCCCATTCGTCAGTTGCATCGCATTTACGATCAGATCAACAATGCACTAACCTATGCCGAAGGATTTTTTGATATTTTAGAAGACGACAAGCAAGTCGAGACGATTGGTGGCTTACCAAGTCAGCAGTTGCAAGGCCACATTGAGCTAAAAAACGTCGATTTTACTTATCCTAATGGTACCAAAGCCTTAAACGATGTCAGCTTTACCATTAAACCCAATCGTATTACCGCGCTAGTGGGTTTAAGCGGTGCTGGCAAGAGCACCATCATCAATCTGTTGGTTAAATTTTATGAGCCAGAAGCCGGTAGTATTTGCTTAGATGGTCATGATTTAGACGACTATGATACGCAAGCTTTACGACAGAAAATTGGCCTTGTGCTACAAAGCAACCATATTTTTTCGGGTACGATTGGTGAAAACATTCGTTATGGAGACATGAGTGCAACGGACGAAGATATCATTGCCGCTGCTAAAAAAGCGTCAATACATCAGCAAGTCATTGCCCTACCAAGTGGCTATGACAGCGAAGCCAAATCGCTGTCTGGTGGTCAGCAGCAGCGCATTGCACTGGCTAGGATGTTTTTGAAGGATCCGCCTATCGTATTTTTGGATGAACCAACCGCCAGTCTTGATGCCATTGCCAGTCAGCAAGTCAAAAAAAGCTTGGATTTGATCAAAAAAGATAGAACCGTAATTATTGTGTCGCACAATATTGCGCAGATTATTGATGCTGATGATTTGGTAGTGATAGAAAATGGCCAAGTAGTCGAGACAGGCACGCATGAGGAACTGTATAAACAACGTGGCAAGTACTTTGAGATTTTTAGCGCCATGTCTGACAGCTTGAATTTGGATAAGATCAGTCAAACGCTACATGGTTAGCAATGGTTAATACGTGCTTAAATCGTTATAATGATCCTTACTTAAAAAATTCTAGGGTCTATTGAACAGTCAAATAGCGATTAGCCGTACTAATGTTTGAATGTTTAATAGACCCTAATCGTTACTATAGTTAAAAGTCGCTATAGCCAAATCCAAATCAATCCGCTAAAAGCTGCTTCATTATGACCTGTAATTTTTCTGTTAAAACGTTCGATGAACTTACCTCGGTTGATCTTTATCATATTTTAAAAGCGCGCTCGCAAGTGTTTGTGGTCGAACAAAACTGCGCTTATCAAGATATGGATGAGCTGGATTTTGACTGTCTGCATCTGATCGCCCATCAAAATGAGACCCTGATCGCATATTGCCGAATCATTCCGCCTGAATTTAATAAGTTAAAATCTAACCTGTCGGTAGCCGACGCCGCACCGAGTGATACCTCTATGTCTGCGATTGGTCGCGTGCTGGTATTAGCAGAGCATCGAGGTGGCGGCTTAGCACGGGATATGATGAACCATGCTATTGCACATTGTCGTAAAAAATATGGCAAAAAACGCCCTATCATTATCTCTGCACAAGCCTACTTGCTAGATTTTTATCAGTCTTTAGGGTTTGTACCCGAAGGCGAACACTACCTCGAAGACAATATTGAGCATGTAAAAATGGTGCTACATGTGGTCAAAAAAGTGAAAGTAAAAAAAGAAAGCACAAGCTCTACTTCTACCACGAGTAAGATTCTCAGCTTTTTACTATTAATCATGTCAGCGTTATTCGTTTTAGGTTTACTGTACTTGATGACCTAAAGCAACGACTCGCTCATTTCTCACCGCTATACCGCTATCACCAAGAAATAGACTCTCCAGCCCAATCTACAAAACTGCCTGATTGTGCTGCCGTCATACCACTCAGTACTTCTAACAAGCATTCAGCACTATAGGCTGGCGAGAATAAATGTCCGTCAGCCACATTGCCTTGAAACGGCGCTGATAGTTGCGTGTTAACCGTTCCTGGCTGCATGACTACCACGCATACGTCCTTGAACGACCTACCCCATTCGATGCTTAGGTTTTTCATTCCCATATTGAGTGCAGCTTTACTCATCCGGTAGCTATACCAACCGCCCAATTGATTGTCACTGATACTACCCACTCGCGCTGATATCGTCGCAAAAACAGCGGGTACCTTGTTGCTGCGCTTAGCTTTTACCAGCAATGATTTCATATGCTTAGCAATCAGCAAACTGGCTAGAGCGTTTACTTGCATATTCTGTAAAAAGAAATCCGTCTCCATCTGGCGCAGGGCTTTCTCCGGTTGCTGCGTTTCAGTATGCAATAATCCCGCACAGTTAATGACCCAGTCGATATGATCCGTGTGCTGTTTGATGATGTCAGCCGCTTGTTCGATACTGCTCTCATCACAGACATCCATCGATATCCAGTGTAGATTGGCTGCTTCAAAATCAGGTAGGTTCTTATTATGAGTAGCAAAGACAAACGTGTCATGTGCTGTGTTGGCGGTTAGCTGCTCTATCATCGCCTTACCAATGCCACCTGTACCACCAATGATTAGATAGGTTTTATTATTCATGATGATTTTCCTGCTCTTATTATTTGAGTTTTTATTAGTTTTATAGTACTGAACATAGCTTATTTTGGCGTACGCTTAGGGTTTTTACCGTAATGAAAATGTTTAAAAGATGGGCACTTATGAATCATTCCTATTCGTTTATTGGCAAAATCATCAGCTTATGCCTAGTCTAGTGTAATCTTAGCGATTAATAGCCCTGATGTTTGAATGTTCAATAGACCCTATATATAGGCTACAATAACCAATTATTGCTATTTTACCTTAACGCTTTTATACGGATGTTATCGCATTATGCTATCCCCCCAAGACCAATTGACTGAGTTGGTACGCACGCTTGAGACACAGCAGCATGTATTTGCCACTGATCCGCTACTCATTACGGAAAAACTGCAAGGCGAGGATGGAAAGCCTATCCAAAAGCTACATCGCCGCGCCTCACGTATTGACAGTAATGGTGCGTTGGCACAAGTATTGGGTAAAATTGATGGCCGTATCAAAGGCATCATGGTCTTAATGAGTGTGGTGTGGTGTATCTCAGGATTTTTGGGCTTGTTTACGCTACTACAGGCCAATGTGGTGAATTTCTTTTATGTGTTGGTTTGCTTATTAGGCTTTCATACTATTATGCTCTTAGGCTGGCTTGTTATGACTTTGGTTAATCAAGGTAAGCAATCATCCAATTGGTTCGCCAGTTTTGTCAGTCCCAGTTATCTGATACGTGGTAAGGATGATGTAACCAAAGCAGCAGTCAATTTGTACGAACGTCAATTACAGCATAGCGGTATGCGCTGGTATCTTGGCAGGTTTAGCCATCAATTGTGGCTTGCGACATTGACAGGTATGCTACTGGCGATTGTGTTTTTGTTGATTGTGCGCCAGTACAGCTTTAGCTGGGAGTCGACACTACTGTCAGATCAAGCGTTGATAACACTGACTCACTTACTAGGTTGGCTACCTAGCATGGTGGGATTTGGAGTGCCGGACAGTGCGGCTATCGCACAGAGTCGATTGGTCACAGATGCCATGCCGCTATCTGTGGCACGGCAATGGGCAGGACTATTAATCGGTAGCTTGCTGATGTATGGCATCGTACCACGAGCGGTTGCTTGGGCGTTTTGTGCCTTGATGTTCCGCCGCAAAAAAATGCGTTTGGATATCAAACTGCCTTACTATCAGAAGATTTTGAATTTTTGGCAACGTCAAGTGATTGACGCCGATGATTTTAATGAGGCACCTACTCCTATCGCACCGAAAGCCACCGTGAGCGCTGGCAAGAAACTGGTCGCACTGCTTGAATACCCAACCGAGCAAGATAACTGGTGGCAATCAGGTATTGATAACACACTTGAGGGCGATATGGAGAATTTTGGCATAGTAGATGATCGTGATGATATGGCACGGTTAAAGACTTATCTAGACAGCCATCCTGTACAAGTGTTACTTGGTATTCATAATAAAGCATTACCTGACCGTGGCACATTACGCAAACTTGATCAGATTGCCAGTCATGCAAAAGAAGGACTGATTGTAAAGCTACTGAACGATACGGGTCTGACTGTCGATGCTTCAGAATTAAATGTTTCAGATTTACATACTTCAGAATCACAACAAGTAGAAAACCAAGGCCTTCGATATCAACAATGGCAAACCGCCCTCGCCGCAAGAAAAATTGGTTTGGTCGATACAGATGCTTAGCCAAATGAGCATTATATTTTTGCTTTGATTTTGGATAAATACTTTAAATTAGCAGTGCTTCTTGATGATTTTTCAGTAACGTTTGCAGTCATGTTGAGATAATAAGGATGTTTTATAATGGAAAGGATTCCAGTATGGCAACAGTAGATAACGATCTGATGACGCTAGGTCAATATGGTCAAATATTGGATGGTTATAAAGAGGCGCTGAATCAAACGATTTTAACCATTTCTCCTGGGTCATAGCATCCATTACTGGCAAGCATTTTGCCTGCGCATTGGCAGGAGTGGCTATTACCGCTGGCAGGTGGACCGTTTTTCTTATTATTTCTAGCAGAATGGTTTTATCAATCTAAGCTCGGTCAAAGTCAAAGCTTCAATTGGAGACGTGCTATAACCAATTTTAGCTTGGGCGGCTCTTATTTGGGGTTTGAGCTGGTAGTACAAGCACTTATCGTCATACCCATCTGTTTATGGTTATATCAGTATCGTTTATTTACCATTGAAGTCACGTGGCTGACGGCTATCCCTATATTTATCGCGGTTGAGTTTAGTTATTATTGGTTCCATCGTGCCTCGCACCGGATGAATTGGTTTTGGTCTGCTCACGTATTGCATCACTCTGATGATAATATGAACCTATCCACTGCCATGCGCCAAAGCTTATTATACTCAGTCACAGGTTGGTGGTTGTTCTTTGTGCCCTTGATGCTGCTAGGTGTACATCCAGTGTGGGTGTTTTTCTTTTACGCGTTTGATCTTATTTATCAGTTCTTTATCCATACCGAAACCGTTGGCAAATTTCCGAAATGGGTTGAGTATGTTTTTGACACACCATCCAATCACCGTGCCCATCATGGTACCAATGATGAATATATTGACCAAAACTATGGCGGTGTGCTTATCATCTTTGATCGCTGGTTTGGGACTTATGTGGAAGAAGATACGGTCAATAACCCAGTCCAATATGGGGCAGTTGGTGAAGCCAGTCACGATAATATTATTGGCTTAATCTTTGGTGTGTTTTATCGTATGTGGCAGCGTGTCTTTCGTGCTAAAGGTTTTAAGCAGAAGTTAAAAATATTGCTTAGACCACCCAGTGCCGCATAACGCTTTTGGATATCTACAACTAATATAAGACTCTATTATGAATAACGACCATAACAATCATGAAAATAATAAAAATAATGGCAAACCAGTTGGACTCTTTGCAGATAAGGCGTATAAGGTGACACCTGATTCAAATGACTCAAAACCCCACTCACAAACTGCACCACTACCTGTATCTGATACGCAATCACAGCCAAATATAGCAGAGCAACCGACATTAGATA
>NZ_JBQSVL010000058.1:0-20766 GCF_052376215.1 Psychrobacter sp. AOP7-B1-24 | reverse complement strand
TCAGAAATGAAAAAGAATGAGAAAATCTCAATTCAACAGCACTAGAATCGCATTCAGTACGAAAGATGATCTATTTCAATAGCATTTCGACTCTCTGGTTTTAGTTTGTAGACAAGGCTCAATCGAGGTTAAACACTAACCCAATGAACACCTTGCTACTGATTGATTAAAAGCTCGTAGCAGCCTTCTAAGCAGGCATATCGAAACATTGTCATAACTCAGTTATTAACTAATTTTAGAGGATAGAACATGCAATTTGATTGGGTATACACGTTTAGTTTGTTAAAAAATACAAACTTTTGGTACGCCACCTTAACCGTTATTGAGCTTAGCGTCTTAGTATGGTTTTTAGGCATAGTGTTAGGCTTTATACTGGCATTAGGTAAAAAATCCAAAATCAAACCGGTCTCTTTATTGAGTAGAACTTACATATGGTTGTTCCGTAGCTTGCCTTTATTGGTATTGCTTATCTTTATTTATAGTATGCCGCAGGTGTTTCCAAAAACCAGCTTTCTACTAGCATCCTCATTCATTTCAGGTTTAATAGCACTCACATTATGTGAGTCAGCCTATATTGCTGAGATTCATCGTGGCGGTCTAAATGCGGTGCATCAAGCTCAAGTAGAAGCGGGCAAGGCACTAGGTATAAAACCAATAGGCATTCAAAGACTCATTGTGGTGCCGCAGGCATTAAGAATTGCCTTACCTGCACTGAGTAATGAGTTTGTGGTCATCGTAAAATTAACCTCATTGGTGTCAGTTATCTCTTTAACTGAGATTCTACTGGTTGGCCAACGGTTATATTCTCAAAACTTCTTAGTCCTTGAGACCATGCTAGCCGTTGCTTTTTATTACGTACTTATTGTCACTGTCTTTGGCTTTTTAATTCAAAAGTTTGAAACATTTATAGATATTACGAAAAAAAACCCATCAATATTGAAAGAAGGTGAGCTGGTTAGCAGTATCACTACCAATAAATCTTTAAACAACTACAAAGAAATAAATAACGAAAGAAAAGGCGATTATGCGCTTGAAGCCACTGATATCCATAAATCATATGGCGATCATCATGTATTAAAAGGTATTGACCTAAAAGTAAAATGGGGTGAGGTGGTGTCGGTCATTGGACCATCAGGATCAGGTAAAACCACATTTATTCGCACCTTAAACAGTCTAGAGGCGCTGAATAAAGGTACGGTTGATTTAATGGGCAACCCATTTTTGAAAGATACCGAATTAACCGATAAGTCTAAACCTTTTAAAGAACAAATTGTGCATATCGGTATGGTCTTTCAAAACTTTAACTTGTTTCCACATAAAACAGTTTTAGAAAATATCATGCTAGCACCTCAATATCACAAAATGTATGACAAAGGCGTTAACCAGCTAACAGCGATTGCAATGCTCGATAAAGTAGGTATGAGAGAGCATGCTAAAAAATATCCGCATCAGTTATCTGGTGGTCAAAAACAGCGAGTGGCCATTGCCCGTGCATTAGCGATGGAACCTTCTATCATATTGTTTGATGAGCCAACCTCTGCATTAGATCCAGAATTAGTGAGTGAAGTATTAAAAGTCATGGAACAACTCGCCAAAGAGGGTCTCACCATGATTATTGTGACCCATGAGATGAGCTTTGCCTTTAAGATTTCGGATAGAGTGATATTTATGGAAGGTGGTCATATCATAGAACAAGGGTCACCAGCCGAACTAGAAAACAGTACCAATGAGAGGTTTAATCAATTTATCAAAAACGTCGATCAGTAATTGCAGTTATTATTCAAACCAAAAGTAAACCGATATATGTATGTATATCGGTTTACTTTTTTAGTAGCACGCCAGCGTGTTCATAATCCAGCATTTTCATAACTTAACGTGCTCATAGTATCGTCAGTGAATGACTAGAGCGCTACGACGTAGTCCTCCTTTAAATAAAAGTGCTAATGAGCAAACGTAATAAACGTACAGACCCTCGTACTCATTTAAGAACTCTTTGACTTATAGCATCAGCACAGCGTGGCAATCACGACAACGCAACTGGCAATTATTAATACAACCATTAAGACAATTACTAAGACCATAAAAAACCACCTATTTGCAGGTGGTTTTTTGATGTGCGCCAAGCAATATAAATTATTTAATAAAATCAGGCTCTTGTGCTAACAATAGTCTTTTTATTTCTTCAAGGTGGGCTTCGCTAAAATCCTCAATAGACTCCCAATCTTGAGCGGTTTTCTCTGCGATGTCATCAGGAATGATGTTTAAGGGCTGATTGGTTGCGTAGGCGGTTGCTAAGACCTGACAAGATCTTTCAATCGTATACATATCATCGAACGCCACACCAATACTGTGTGAGCCGATCAATATCCCGTGATTGCCCATCATCAGACGGCTATGGTTGCCTAATAAGCCTGCTAATCTCTTACCTTCTGCATTGGTATCAGCCATACCTTGATAGCATCTATCATAATTCACGCGATTGAAATAACGTGCCGTATTTTGATCAATAGGCTTAATAACAGGGTCTTTTAACGTAGAGATGGTGGTTGTATAAATAGGATGTAAGTGCAGCACACATTTAATATCAGGTCTTGATAGATGGATTTGACCATGTATGGCCCATGCGGTTGGGTCAATTCTTGCCAACAGTTCTTCATCAGGATTATTGGTGTCTAATAATATTAAGTCACTGGCTTTAATGGTTGAAAAATGTTGCCATTTTGGATTGATAAGAAACTTGCTACCATCTTCAGACACGGAAGCACTGAAATGATTGGCAACTGCTTCATGCATATTTAGCCTTGCAAACCAGCGAAAACAAGCGGCTAGGTCAATACGTGCCTGTGCTTCAGATTTCATAGAGTTGCTTATTGAGTTCGTCATAAAATACTCCTATGGGTGTGATTATTACTATACAGAGAGTATTGAAAACAGCACTGTGTTTTTAAATAGGATTTACATTAGTAGTGCGTAGGTTTTTCAAAATTGCTTTTAATAGACGCAATTTAGTATAACTAGGGTATGCCCTGTTAACGTTATCAGCACCGTTGATACTGTTGTTTAAATTCACTAACCCTTTAGGAATGAATACGATGAAACAACTAAAACTTATATTACTCTCTGTCACTGCAGGTTTAGCGCTAACTGCTTGTTCAAATGAAACACCCACTAGCAATACAGAAAATAGTGACGCCACATCTACAAACGCAAGTGTTGATAAGCAAATAATTACGATAGGGTCAGACATGACGTTTCCGCCCTATGAGTATTTAGATGAACAAGGCAACCCAGGCGGTATAGACGTAGAAATCATGGCCAAAGTGGCTGAGCTTAATGGTGCGATCACGCCTAAATGGGAAGATACAAGATGGGCAAACTTAATTCCTGGCTTAAAAGGTGGTAAGTTTGATGTACTGTACTCGTCAATGTATATCACCAAAGAACGTCTAGAACAAATTGATATGATTCCTTATTATAAGACGGACATCTCTTTATTGGTACGTAGTGACTCAGACGTTGAACCTAGAGGCGCAGATGACCTATGTGGCGAAACGGTTGGTACAATGAAAGGCACGGCATTCTCTACTCAATTGGCAGACATCTCGCAAGAATGTGTCACACAAAATAAGCCTGCCATTACCATCAATGAGTATGAAAACTCACCTCAAACCACACAAGCGCTATTGTCTAGAGCGGTTGATATTCAGTATGACGATGCAGCAGTCATGAAGTCTGCCGCTGCGAAGTTAGGTGATCGGGTTAAGGTAAGCTCTACACAAGAGTTCTTTCCCATTGTTGGCGGTATAGCAGTCAAAAAGGGAGATACTGAAACATATAAAATCATTGCAGATGGTATCGAGCAAATGAAGCAGTCAGGTGACCTAGAGAAAATACTAAGCGTCCATGGACTGACGGTTCCAAGTCAAGAAGATATTGATCAAACTATGAATTAATCAATTGTTAATTCGCTTGATAAAAGTAACGGGATAGCGGATTTATTGATGTTTTACTATAAGCAAATAGAAGGAATTTAAGATGTTAACGAGCGAGCAAATCCAACAGTATTATGATGATGGTTATTTGGTTGTAGAAAATGCCATTGAGGCTGCTGAGCTGACAGACCTATTGGGTGAGATAAAATCCTGGATCGATGAAAGTAAGACGCATACCGAAGCGTGGGGAGCGACACTGGATGGTAGAGCAAGGTTTGATATTGATCCAAAGGATCATAGTGCCGATAACCCTTCTTTAAGACGTGTCACATCTCCTACAGAGATATCTGATAAGTTCTCTGATATGGCACTTAAATCTACCATGTCAGAAATGGCAGGCGATTTGATCGGCGGCAACGGCACACGATTTCATCATAGTAAAGTCAATGCTAAACTGCCCAACACCACAACCACTGTTAAATGGCATCAGGACTTTCCATTTACGCCTCACACCAATGATGACATGCTAACCGCACTACTCATGATTGGAGAAGTTACATTAGAAAACGGACCGCTGTTGGTGGTGCCTGGTAGCCATAAAGAAGAGTTGTATTCGCATTGGGAAGACGGCAAGTTTGTGGGCAAAGTGAGTAATGAGGTAGAAAGCGAGAAATGCCAACAGTTTGTACCTTGTATTGGTAAACCTGGTTCGATCTGTTTTATGCATAGCAGATTGCTGCACTCATCTGGCCCTAACAAAAGCGAGTTGCCCAGATACCTGTTTATCTCAGTTTATAACGCAGAAGATGCGCAAGCACTATCGCCAAACCCTTTACCAAGCAAGCATGAAGGTGCGTTGGTAACAGGTATCGCTAGCGGTACAGTCAGATTAACAGAGAACAATATCCAGCTGCCCGAAGTACCTGATGGTGCCTCGTTTTTCACTCAACAAGAGATGGCTGCTACGGCCTAAGATTACAGTTTGTATAGATCTAAATAACATGGGCTCCTTTTATATAAAGGAGTCTTTTAAGTGAATTTATTCAGTAGTTAGGGTGTGTCCTCATCTGCTGATTTATATTTCAAGTTAATGTCATTACAAAACTGGAGTTACCGGATGAAAACCATTTTAACCAGTCCTATTACTGATCGATGCGCATGGAAAGGACAGGATATAAGTACCAAAAAGGACTGGATAATTGAATTAGATAGCCACTTAATTTCAGTGTTGGACAACGCACTACATTTTATTAAAGGTTTGAATAAATCTGCTCCAAATTTTAAGAAAAGTGATGTTCCGATTAAAGATGATGCTTTTTTGGATCTTATTAATAATATCTCTGAAGCATTGGAAAATGGGTACGGATTTATTGTAATTAGGGGGCTAGACCCGCTTTTATATAATGAAGAAGCGTTAATAGATATGTTTTATATTTTGGGCGTCTATTTAGGTGACTCTGTATATCAAAATAAGGATAAACAATTATTAGGATATGTTGAAAATGTAGGAGATTTATCAAAAAAAGAGACTCGGGTTTATCAAACCAATGCGTACCTGCCATATCACTCAGACCTATCTGACGTAGTGGGCTTGATCTCAATCAGGAAAGCTAAAATAGGCGGTGAAAGCAGTTTGGTCAGCTTTGCATCTGTCTATAATACAATCTTAAAAGAATATCCTGAATATTTGGCTTATTATTATCACCCTGCCTATTATCATCATTTAGGCAGTAATAACCCGTCTATAAGTCCAATTTTTAGTTATTGGGAAGGAAAGTTGGCATGTCGCTATTTAAGAAAATATATAGAATTAGGTCATGAAAAAATAAATATTCCAATCTCACGTGTTCAGACTGATGCCCTTGATATATTCGATGAAATAAGCCATCGACCTGAATATAGACTAGATATGATGCTTGAACCGGGTGATATTCAGCTATGTAATAATTATGTAGTGATGCATTCAAGAAAATCTTTTGAAGATTATGAAGATCAAGATAAAAACCGAAAACTGGTTAGACTTTGGTTGAAAATGACAAATGCAAGAGCTTTGGCTCCAGACTTTCCTGGTAAGAATGGGTTTTCATAAAATACTATAAGGCTCATATTTAAATGACATTATGCTTGGGTGCAACACCGAAGTGTATCTATATAATCTGCCCAATCCTGCATCATCTTTACTCTGGTATCTATTTCATCAAGGCGATTATAGGCACCGCCATGAGTATCTTTGATACGATGACCTAGCTGCAGCTCTGTGACGATGTCTGAATAGCGCAGATCAGGCTGCTCCATCAGTAGGGTTTTAGCTGATGCCCGAAATCCATGGGCACATTGCACATTTTTATAGCCAAGCCGATGAAATACCTGTACCAGTGCTGCTTTACTGATATAAGCATTACTTGAAGTGCGCATTGATGAAAACACATATTCTTTATGACCAGTGATAGCTTGTATCTCTTGCAGTCTTGCAATGACCTGCGCCGCTAATGGCACCACTAGATCTGACACCATATCATCACGCCCTTGGCCTTTGGTTGGAGAAAACGCCCATATACGTTTGTCCCAATCTATGTCTTGCCAGCGCATAGAACGCAAATCAATACTACGCACAAACACATAAGGTAATAAATTGATGGCGGCAATGGTAATCGTACTCGCACCATTGAATGATGCCATGTCTTGTAATAAGGTTGCGAATTTATCTGGCTTGGTGATGGCTGGTAAGTGCCTGCCTGAGTTGGCAGGTGCCAGCTCTCCTCGGGTATCTATAGCCACATTCCTATCACACAAGCCGCGCGCCACCGCAAATGAAAACACTTTTTCTGTATAGAGCCTAGTACTGGCCCCAACGAACGCCGCTTGGTTCTTATTATTTTGAATCGACTCACACACCGTTAAAATAACTTCGCTGGTAATGTCGTTCATCCTCAAATCGCCAATCTCAGCGCACATATATCCTAAGCATAAATCCCAAAATTTAAGTGTTGAATCGCTAAACCCTGCTTTATTGCCTTTACCCTTATGGCGAGTCGCCATTTTATTGGCACGCCATGCCTGAGCCACCTCAGAAAAAGGTGCGTTTTTTAAGTGCGCATATTTATGGGTTTTTTCCTTTTGGTGACGCGCTTTGGGGTCAACCCCTTTTGCTACAAGGGCGAGTATAGATTCTGCCTTATACTTAACCTCATATAAACTGACCTCTTCAATACTACCCATCATGATTTTGGGACGTTTGCCTTTAATATGCGGATGTGCGTAACGCAGGTAATATGATTTTTTGCCGCTTGGTGAGACTTGCACGCTCAAACCTGCCATACCTGATACACGAACTGAATAGGTCTTGCTTTGAGTGGTCAGCTGATTGATATCACTAAGGTCGTTGATTGCCATATTTATATCCGTCGTAATGGTTGGTGATACCGTTAATTGAATATAGCCATCACTGTCTTGACTATTGGATACCTTGATGGACACCTTGAATATTTTTATTTATAAAAATTCCTTTATAAAAAGCAGTTTAACTAACAATCATCCCCAAGGTTCACTTGGGGATGATTATAGCATAATGTACCAACAATTAAGACAATAGCGATTGGGTGATGTATTTATCACTTGAAATGCTATAAATATCGTTTTTATCTAAAATTTCAGTACATAAATTTAAAGAAAAAAATCTCTGTAACCTATATTTATCAGTAGTTACAAAGAATTTATTACCTAATTAGTGCTCGCGTACGAGCATAGAATAATAAAATAGGGGTGATAGTACTGTTCTGTGCAAATTTAGAGAGTATTATTTTGAGGTGTTTTTAAGGTACTTTTTAAAGCAGTGTGTAAATGTGTGGATTTAAAGAATTGGCAATTAATAAGAGGGGTTGAGCAGAGCGATAAATGATTTGATAAGCAATTTTATTTCCTGTCATACAAAACACTCAAAACGCTTCACTCAGCCACAATTGAGTCGTAGCTTAGTGAAGCGCTGTGTTGGTTGTTTATAGACTTTTATGCCTTGGCTAAAAACTGATTAAGGTGTTCTGCAATTTCATCAGGTTTTTCGTCAATTAACCAATGAGCGACATCTTTGATCCAAACAAGTTCCGCATTTGGAATCGTTTCTACTAACTTTGGCGCATAGTCCGGTTTTTGGAAAGGATCTTGATCTCCCCACATAATAAGTGTCTGTTGCTGAAGGTTACTCAGATCGTCAGCAATAGCCTGAGTATACTCCTTGTTTAACCGTTCAAGGTTACGGAAAAAGGCATGCTTACCATCTTCAGTCGACCAAGGTTCAAGATACATATCTATAAGCTCATCCGTCATGATGCTCTTATCTTGTACGCCTTTTGGTAAGAAGCCTCGCATCATGGTTAAAAAATCCTCCGAGCTCATATCAGACTCAGCGCCAGGCTCTTGCAAGGGTTCAAACTCTGGAATAGGCCACGAATCAAAACAGATACTATCTATCAAGACAAGCTTACGAATTTTCTCTGGATAATTAACTGCGATCAATTGCGCAATACCGCCACCAATATCATGCCCAACAATATCAGCACGCCGCGCACCTAAGACGTCCATGAGTTTTGCGATTATGCTACTCTGAGCGTTAATGGACACATCTGCATCGTTTGGTTTGTCAGATTTACCATAATTGAGAAGGTCAGGGGCGATGACACGATGTGTCTTTGCAAGCTCTGGAATGATATTTCGCCACATAAGGCTGTTGGTTGGAATCCCGTGTAGCAGAATTATCGGACTACCTGAGCCTTGTTCCAAAAATGCAATTTTATGCCCATCAATGTACGTATGGTTTTTTGTTATTTGAGTACTCATAGCGTTCTCCTAAAAATGACTATCAATGATTGTGAGGCCATCCTGCGGGTAAGAAAAGTCGTTCTGGTGTTGTATCAAAAATTGTTATTTTAAAGTCAGGTAAAGCAGACCAACCCGAAGAAAGTGATGTTCATCATACATTAATAGTAAGAAAATTATGGCTTTAACGGTTATTGGTTTGTACCTCGAACGTTATGAGTTTGTTGAAATGCCTAAATAATTTATAATGTTGTAAAGTTTAAAAAAACACCTTTTAACGTATTAAATGGCAACTTGATGCTGTTTAGCGGTATCAATATCTCATGATCAACTATAGATAATAAGTAGTGATATAATACTCCAATAATCAATATTTTATAAAAGGTCTACCTTATGGCTCGTACCGCTAGCGCATTACACATTTTAGTAAAACACAAAGAACAGGCTGAAGACATTATTGCCAAGCTTAAAAAGGGTGCCAAGTTTGATGTGCTCGCTAAGCGATATTCAACCTGCCCATCAGGTAAAAAAGGCGGTAGCTTAGGTGAGTTTCAAAAAGGCGACATGGTACCGCCATTTGATAAAGTCTGCTTTACTGGTGAACTTTTCACCCCGCATTTAGTGAAAACCAAATTTGGTTGGCATGTGGTGAAAGTGCTTTATCGGACGTAAGTGTCCTCGCCAGCCATACCAGCGTGTACCTCTTGCACTCTGCTGCCTTGGGGTTGCATTTTAATCACTAGGGTTGGGTTCTTTTCTTTTCAATGACTTGTACCAGCCCGCTCTGTACTGATGATGCATCAGCAGGTGGCATAGCAACGGCTGTGTTTTTGATAAGCAAGGTATACTCATAATTAGGTTCATAATCAAAACCCTCTATATCACTATATCTGTACTGCCAATCTGTTTGACTATCCGTTTGGTCAGCTGGCTTTGTTAACAGGCATGATTGTGGCGCGACGCCTACACAGTTTACTTGATGGTCAGCGACGATGATTTTGCGTAATACATATGGCATGGCATGTACAGTTAGCTGACGTTCGCCATCTGGCTTTGATTGCTTGTCTGTTATTTCTATATCACCCTTGACTTCTATATAGTCACCTATCGCCAATTTTTGCATTTGATAAGCATTCTGCTGACCAAAATTGGCTTTACTAATAGATGCGGTATAGGACTTTCTATCTTGGGCTACGATAGTAACTTTTTGCTGACTTCTGTCTTGTGAAATAATACCCGTTATTTGACCAATTATCGCTTCAGCACTGCTTGGTTTTAGGGTATTGATGAATGAGTTACTATCTTCGATTTGGCTAACACTCGTTTTATCATTCAAGTTGGTTTGGTTATGACTGCTACACGCAGTTAGAGAGGACGTGGCAATTAGTGCCAAGGTGCCGTATTTAATAAACGATATGATATATCCTTATTATGATTGATTTAGATACTTGTTTTTAGTGCTCTATGAAATAGCTTAAAGCAGTTTTTATTACTGATGCTGAGGCTAGCAGTCTGTTGATATAAATAATGCCTCGCTAATTTATAGTGAGGCATTATTCATAATTTCAGGATAGAGCTATGCACGCAGTAATCAAGGTGTCTTTGTTTTAGGGACTGCTTTAAAGTGAGCTGTTTGGTTGTCATTCGTAACGATTAATACAGGGTTGTTATCGCTATTTTTACCAAAGCTGTATTTGCCTTGTACTGTCGTAGCGGCAGCACTATCAAACTTTGCTAAGTGTTCAGGGCAGGCCATTCGAGTGCTTCTGATTGCGCTCAGTTCTACCTCGCCATCCGCCACACTGTATCCCGCGCTCATGTTGTTGCAAGTATTCATGAGGTTCATCATACTGCGGTCTTCAACAGTCATAAAGTCCAGTGTTAATGGTCTTGATGGATCGAAAAACAACGCCTCAACCAAGTCTCCGTTATTAAGCTTGGCATCTATAAGACGCCAATTATTCGCCTCTAACGTCTCTGCTGTGACTGGCTGTACGGCTGGCGTGGTAATGTCAGTCATTGTTTGGCAGCCAGTCGCAAGTACACTCATCACAAGCGTGGATGCCATCATTATTTTCGTTGTGTTGTTCATAGCAATCTCTCAGAAAGTAGATAATCTAAATTTTTAATATTTGTATTTAAAAGTTAGGGTGTCTGAATGCTAATTATCACAAAGAAATTATATAACTGCAAGAATGCTTTAATTTTCAAATAAGGAAGCTTCAAAGAAGATAGATTCAAAGAACTAACATTCACAGAGTTAGTATTCAAAAAAGATAAGTTATCGCCTTTCACTAACACCGCGTAATAATCATTAAATATAAAAAAGCAGACACTCTAGGTATCTGCTTTTTTATTATTACAAAGCTGCTTCTACATGACGCTGCCAGCAACCATTAGCCTTGAGGCGTAATCAAATACTTCTCACCTGTTGCTTGCTTGCCATAAGCCGCAATTGAC
Source organism: Psychrobacter sp. AOP7-B1-24 (assembly GCF_052376215.1). Lineage (NCBI taxonomy): Bacteria > Pseudomonadati > Pseudomonadota > Gammaproteobacteria > Moraxellales > Moraxellaceae > Psychrobacter > Psychrobacter sp. AOP7-B1-24. Next base: position 9,562 of record NZ_JBQSVL010000058.1, on the reverse strand, counting down.
TGTAAATGTAATGCTTCAGCCAATGTCACTTCATGCGTATAGTTACTAGCAAAGGTAGTGGTGATTTCATCAGCCACACGTTGGCGCATCTTAACGACTGTCTTAGTACCAAGTTTAGCAAGCGCATTGAACAGCAAGAAGCCATTCACGCCCCACGCAAAACCAAAGTTACGGTTTAGCGTAATAGGGCCACGGTTTAGTGCGCCGTAGATGTAGGCTTGCTTAAACGTGTTAGAGCCATAGACGCTGTACTCTTCTACGTCACGAGTGATCGCGGCTTCCATACAGTTAAGGATGTCACTGCTTAACTGACCGCCACCGATAGGGTCAAACGAAATTGTCGCGCCTGTTTCAGCAATTGCCGCTGTTAAGTCAGCAAGGAACGTCTCGCTGCTTGAGTTAACCACATATTTTGCGCCCATATCACGCAATAGCGTCTCTTGCTCATCTCTACGGACGATATTTACTAGGTCTACGCCATCCGCCATACAGATACGGTTTAGCATTTGCCCGAGGCTAGAAGCAGCCGCCGCATGTACGATGGCTTTATGTCCTTCAGCGCGCATGGTTTCGACCATAGCTAGAGCGGTCAGCGGGTTCACAAAAGAAGAGGCGGCCTCGGTGGCCGTCGTGCCTTCTTTTAGCGCTAGGCAGCTCTGTACATTGACGCAATGATACTGACGATACGTACCACCACCGATGACCGCAACAGTTTTACCCATCAATGCTTGTGCTGCATCAGATGATCCTGCTGCGACGACTGTACCTGCGCCTTCGTTACCGACTGGCGTGTCCTTGCCAACGCGAGTTTTGACAGATGGCATAAACTTGGCTGGCACGTCAGCGGTGATAACTGGGTTTTCGTCTGTACCAGATTGTGCAGCCGTTGACATATCAGCGACGCTGAATAGAACTGCTAAATCAGATGGGTTCAACGGCGCAGCTTCAATACGAACCACGACTTCGTCAGCACCTGGCTGCGGCATATCAATGTCTTGTAAAGCCAATGTTAGTTTATTGTCTTCGCTAATCGTTGAGGTCAGTTGGATGTTTTTATCTGTCATAAGATTTTCTCCTGTGAATAGTTATATTTTTTAGACCAATCCCTTGATGGTATTAGTCGTTCTGTAGGTTATTGAGTTTTGGTAATTCTCTTAATGTGGCTAATTTTTATTAGCTCACATTTTATTTAGCGTTTGCGGCTTTAATTTGGGCAGTCACATGCTGCATAAACTCAGGCATATTCGCTTGGCTGTCTGCATTTACGGTCTGAGCAATATCGGTTTGGCTCATTGACTTGTTCCATTCTTTCATGCCTTCCACTTCTGCCAGAACATCCCAGTCAAGTTGGGTGCAAGCAAAGGCGCTGACAATAACGTTGACATAATGAACATAAATATCAGCCATGGTGAAATGCTCGCCTGCAATCCAAGGAGAGAACTTACATAAGCGATTCAAGGCAATAATACCGCGGCTTAATACTTGGCGAACTTCGTCTTTGATCGTATCAGGCGCTTGAGTACCAGAAAACACATAAGGAATCAGGCGACGACTTGGCAGCTCAAAATACAGCTCTGCTATTTTCATGATTTGACGTACAGTCGCGCGTTCTGCTGCATCGTTTGGGTATAGCGGCTTTTCTGGATATGTTTCCTCAAGGAAGTCACAAATCACGCTAGATTCTGACAGATTAAATCCATCAGGCATTGTGATGGCAGGCACTTTACCCACTGGGCTGACGGTTAATAAGTCATCGCTACCAGCGTACAAAAGGTCTTCTTGAAATGGGATACCTTTATATAAAAGTGTGTGTTTTACGATGTTGTAATAGTTGCTTGCTGCAAAGCCGTGCAAAGTAATCATAAGTCATTCTTCCATTGTTGACGTACAGGTTGTTTTTAATCGTGTTTTAATTGCGACGTTCAAGTTAACCACATTATTACTGGTTTTAATGTGGTTATATATAAGGAATAACGTGAATCACTATTGCTTTTAAGACAATAATAAGGCGAAAATACTAGACTATTTACTCAATGGAGAGGTCAGTTGGATCAATTACGTGCCATACGGTATTTTAGCAAAGTTGCTGAAACAGGCAGTTTTACTAAAGCAGCAAGTGCATTTAATGTGCCGCCATCATCACTATCAAGGCGGGTGTCCGATCTGGAAAAAAGTTTGGGCGCGACATTATTAAAGCGCTCGACCCGAGTCGTAAAGCTGACTGAAGTAGGGCAGGTTTATTACAATGATATGCAGCACATATTGAACCAGCTAGAACAAAGCAAAGAAACGGTGCGCAGTTATCAAACGACGCCCATGGGGCGCTTGCGAATCAGCTCTATGGTGGGTTTTGGTGAAAAGATACTACTGCCGTTGTTAGATGAGTTTGGTAAGTTGTACCCAGAGATTGTATTGGATGTCAGTCTCAGTGATGAGCTATCCGCATTAGGGCGTGACGATGTAGATATTGCGATTCGCGGTGGTTACGCACCAAATGAGCGAGTGATTGCTATTAGGCTCATGGACAATGGGTTTATACCAGTTGCGTCGCCCAGTTACCTGAAAGCACATGGTGTACCTAGTCACGTAATGGAGTTAAAAGAACATAAAGGACTGTATTTTAAAGCGCCAAACGGGCCAACGCCTTGGCTATGCCACGTGGATGACCAGTGGCATGATGTTTCGGGGCCAGCAGTTGCGATCTCAAATAACGGGCCATGGTTGGTCAAAAAAGCTTGTAATGGTGAGGGTATTTTAATGTCTACTCACTGGGCGTTGTCATCGTATCTTGAGTCAGGCGCGTTACAGGAGATTAAATTCGAGCATCGGTTAGCGATTACGCAACATGCTGATATGGCCGTGTATTTGCTGTATCAAAAGCAGCGCTATCTGGTGCCAAAAGTAAAAGCCGCTGTAGACTTTTTGGTTGAGAGGATAAAGGTCTCTAATGAAGCAGAAGCGTTATAAAAGTTAACAAGCATCAACCGATAACCGACTATAAAAACCGATTAGAAAACATTGCAGCGTCTAGCATGATTTAGTGACTAAACTGAGATGCAAGATACGTTTTTGGAATAGGAAACACCTTGTCATAAATCCAGTTATAGAAAAAGGCATACACCAGATAAAAAGTAGCCATAGACACGCCCATCAAAAACGCACTCCACAGGCTGATCTGTAAGTACCACGCAATCAGGGGTAGGTACAGTGACAGCAAACCAGCTTCAAATAAAAATGCATGTAATATCCTCAATAAAATAGTCTTATCTAGCTCTCCACGCAGTTTCAACAAGACCCCATCAAATACCCAATTATAAAAATAGTTCCATAGCATCGCGATGAACCGCCCCGAGTATATCGGAGACTTGATTGCTTGAGTCAGGCAGCTTTGTCTGACTCACAAAGACTATCATAATATCGTCTCTCAAACTCAAAAGGCGACACATAACTAATCGTACTATGAATGCGAGTTTTGTTAAACCAATCGACCCATTCTAGGGTTGCTAATTCAACATCGTTCACACCTTGCCACTGCTGTTTTAAATATTCAATCACCTCTGTTTTATAAAGCCCGTTAACCGTTTCAGCCAACGCATTATCGTATGAATCACCCGTTGTACCAACAGATGCAATGACGCCAGAATCAGCCATCTTATCAGTATAGCGAATGGATAAGTACTGAACGCCGCGATCACTATGATGAATCACATCTTTAGGATGGTTTCTGTCTGCAATGGCTTGGTTTAGTGCTGCCATCACCATATCAGTGTTCATACGATCTGATACTTTCCAGCCAACGATAGCGCGAGCAAACACATCAATGATAAAGGCGGTATAGACCCAACCACTCAATGTCTTTATATAGGTAAAATCAGCTACCCATAGCTGGTTAGGGCGATAGGCATTAAAGTTACGATTAACCAAATCATCAGCACGCTTTTGATCGTCACGAGACTTAGTCGTTATCTTACCTTTACCTCGCCAAACACCCTGCATGCCATGCTGCCGCATTAACCGCTCTACAGTGCAGCGTGCAGGATGTATACCCTCTGCTTTCAACTGTTTCCAGACTTTACGAGTACCATAACGGCACTTGCTGTCCTGCCAGATACGTTTAATCTCATTAAGATAGAAATCGTCATGCTGACTACGCTGTGAACGTTTTTCAGGATTTTCTTCTAGCTCTTTAGCACGATAGTATGTGGATGGAGCAATCGGTAGTACTCTACAGATTGGCTCGACTCCATATTGTTGTTTGTGGTCATCTATAAAATCAACCATTACTTGGGTTTGCGGCCCGTCTCCGCCTGGGCGAAAAAAGCAGCAGCTTTCTTTATAATCTCATTGGCTTGCTTTAACTCTCTGTTCTCACGTTCAAGCTCTTTGATACGCTCGGCTTGGCTTTGAGCTTGAATATTTGCAGGAATGGTTTTATCAATGTGCTTTTTATGCCATGATCGTAGGGTCTCAGGCGTGCAACCTATCTTTGGCGCTATGGCTTTGATGGCTGACCAGGTGGATGGGTAATCGTCTTTAGCTTCAATTAGCATACGGACGGCGCGCTCTTTCATTTCAGGGGTATAGTTTCGTGTTTTCATTGTCGTATTCTCTCAGAAAATTGAGTCTCCGACAATTCCGGGGCGGTTCACGATGATTGAGCCAACAACAGCCATGCTACCTACCAATTGACTGTCAAAGCCAGATACCGAACTTGCCAAGGGTATAAATATGATTAGACCAATGACCTCAAAACCTAATGTATGGCGAATACGATCTCTAGTAGTGCGCATCGAGATATCCAATTAAATTAATGATTTATTTGGCTATTGTATCTGTTAAAATTGGATAACCAAGTTAGGACCTATAGGATATACAGATAGATGAGCTTTTCATTAGAGCAACTAAAAGCCTTTGTCGCGACTGTAGAAACAGGCTCTTTTTCAGCGGCAGCGCGGCAACTGGGTAAGGCGCAGTCTGTCATCAGCACGGCTGTTTCTAATTTAGAGATAGATTTGGATAACTTATTATTTGTGCGTGACGGTCGTTATCCAATTTTGACGCCAGCTGGAGAGCGTCTATTGGTAGAAGCACGAGTGATACTTGGGCGCTGTGAACACTTTCGCGGGGTTGCCAAAAGTTTGGGCGAGGGCGTAGAGAGTAGGTTGGTGCTAGCGGTTGATGAGCTATACCCTTTAGAACGATTGGGTGCTTTGTTAGATGAGTTTTCATGTCGATTTCCTAGTGTGGAGCTAGAGCTACTGTTTCCTTTAATGGAAGACGTGAGTCAGCTAGTCATAGAGAAACGAGCTGATTTGGGCATTATGTGGTATCAAGACATGTTGCCTTCGACGCTAAATTTTCATATTTTGGGTTGGGAGATGCTTAAGGTGGTTTGCGCCCCAGAGCATGAGTTGAATAGCCCAAAAATAGGATGGGATGAGTTAAAACGCTATCGGCAACTACTGGTAGCTACTCGTAATCATAGTGAAGATCAAGCACGATTACGAATAGCGTCGGATGTGTGGTGGGTTGAGAGTCAGTGGGTCATCGTGGAGCTAGTACAGCGTAACTTAGGTTGGGCTTTTGTACCTGAGCATGTGGTTGCTAGCGCCTTAGACAGTGGTCTTATAGTTGCACCAACATTGGGCTATGATGATCGCGACTGGCCAGTGGCTTTAGTCCTTATTTGGCATAAAGAGCGCGCTTTAGGTAAAGCGGCGACTTGGCTAAAATCGGCTGCGATTGATTTGAATAAGTAATCACAAAATCAGCAACTAAATTGAGTGATTTATGCCTCTACATACTTATATTTCTACGCTGGCATGATGGTACGACAATTAACTTTTTAACCTTGTCCTATATCCTCTAAAATAGCGCAATCTGCATTATCATCGCCTGCGCAGTTATCAAAAGAGTTCTGTAGAGCGTCGACCATTTCCTGCAATTGAGCAATTTTTTGGTTTAACGTATCGATATGCTCTTGTGTTAACTGCTTAACATCCGCGCTCTGCCGATTGGTGTTTTTACGCAGATACAGTAGCTCTTTCATTTGCTTAGAAGAAAACCCCAAATCACGAGCATGTCTTAAAAAGCTTAGATCCTCGACATCTTCTTTAGAATACATTCTATAATCTGAATTCGAGCGTTTTGCCGTATCGAGCACGCCTATTTTTTCGTAATAACGAATCATTTTTGAGGAGATGCCTGACTGCTTTGATGCTTGACCAATATTCATAACTATCCTTCTAACTTGAAAAGGGACTTAAATATCAAAAGGGTTTAAATAATCTGTGTATCTAAACCCTATATGGATATGCTTTACGATTCTATATTTACTCTGTAATGGTAGGTGCTTTGAAATACTTCAAGCGTAGCGCATTACCTAGTACAAATACAGAAGACAGCGCCATGGCGGCAGCCGCAAAAATGGGCGATAGCAATATACCAAACGCGGGATATAACACGCCTGCCGCAATCGGAATCAAGGCGACATTATAGACAAACGCCCAAGCCAGATTTTGTCTGATATTGCTGATAGTCGCCTTGCTTAAGGCAATCGCGGTAGGTACACCTTGTAAGCTACCTGACATGAGTACAACTTCAGCAGCTTCAATGGCCACGTCTGTACCTGTGCCAATCGCTAAACCAACATCAGATTGGGCGAGTGCAGGAGCATCATTGATACCGTCGCCCACAAATGCTACTTGGCCATATTGTTCTTGTAGCGTACGTATCGCATCTACTTTCCCTTCGGGTAATACTTCTGCTACTACTTGATCGATATTTAATTTGTTGGCAATAGCCTGTGCAGTATGGCGATTGTCACCGGTAATCATGGCTACTTTTAAGCCCAGCTGATGTAATGCTGCGATGGCAGTATGAGTCGTTTCCTTAATAGGATCGGCAACGGCAACAATAGCGGCCAACTGCTCATCTATCGCGATATAAATAGGAGTTTTACCTTCTTGTCCCAAACGTAGCGCATCCTGCTCAAAAGCTGCGACATTAAACCCCAATTGCTGCATGTAACGATCTGCGCCAATGTGAATCACTTGTCCGGATACACTTGCTTGAATCCCTAAGCCTGTCATCGCCTCAAAGTTAGTAACAGGGAGTAATTGAATGTCTTGTTGCTCTGCGGCTTGCACGATAGCCAGTGCAATTGGATGCTCAGACTTTGCTTCAACTGACGCTAGTACACGTAAGACTTGTTCTTTCTCAAACCCTTGCTGAACTTGAAAATCCGTTAACGTAGGTTTGCCTTCAGTCAATGTCCCTGTTTTATCAACGGCAACCACGCTCACTTCTTGTAGTGACTGTAGTGCTTCACCTTTACGGAATAACACACCCAGCTCTGCACCGCGCCCTGTACCCACCATGATAGATGTGGGAGTGGCCAGTCCCATTGCACAAGGGCAGGCGACAATAAGTACCGCAACGGCATTAATCAAACTAAAGGTTAATGCTGGATCAGGGCCGAAAATCAACCAAACGATAAAAGTCAGCGCGGACAAGAACATCACCGTTGGTACAAACCACATGGTGACTTTATCCACCAACGCTTGAATCGGTAGTTTAGAGCCTTGGGCTTGTTCTACCATACGAATGATTTGCGCCAGCACAGAGTCTTCACCGATGGCTGTTGCGTGGATATTCACAGTACCATTTTGGTTGATAGTACCGCCGACCACTTGATCGCCGGCTTGTTTTTTTACTGGAACCGGCTCACCGGTAATCATAGACTCATCGATATAACTGTGACCATCAATCACCTCGCCATCGATAGGGACACGCTCACCTGGACGAATCTCAACTGTCATTTGTGCGGTGATGTCTTCGACAGGGATTTCGACGACTTTGCCATCTTGCTGTACACGAGCTGTCTTTGCCTGCATGCCCACCAAGTGTTGAATGGCTTCAGAAGTGCGGCCTTTGGCTTTTGCCTCAAAATAACGACCCAATAAAATCAAACTCACAATCATAGCAGCGGCTTCGTAATAGACATGTACCGTGCTGTCAGGTAGGACTTGCGGCATAAAGGTTGCTATGAGAGAGAACCCATAAGCCGCGATGGTACCAATTGCCACTAGCGAGTTCATATCGGGGGCAAAACGCAATAAGGCTGGCATGCCTTTTTGATAAAAGCGGCGCCCTGGAAAGAGCAATACCAGTGTGGTTAATACAAATTGTATCAGCCAACTTTGCTGAGTACCGAGGTTATTCGCTACCCACGTATGAAAGGCGGGAATCATATGTGATCCCATGGATAAAATGAATACGGGCAATGACAACAGGACAGACAGACCTAAATCTCGTTTAAGCTGCTTTTGCTCCGAGGTTTTCTTTTCCTGTTGCTCACCTTGGTCTGGTTTTACCAGTTTGGCCTCATAGCCCGCCTTTTTAACGGCTTCAATCAGATCATCTGTGTTGATTTGGGTATTCGCTTGTACCAAGGCTCGTTCGGTTGCAAGATTGACGCTGGCTTGTTGTACGCCTGAGATTTTCTTTAGAGATTTTTCAACGCGTCCAACACAAGAAGCACAGCTCATGCCTTCTATTGATAGCTCAATCGGTTTAATGGGCGTTACTTTATAGCCTGCGCGTTCTACCGCTGTGTTTAGCTGGGTAACATCTAAAGGCTGAGAGGCGTATACCGTTGCCTGTTCAGTGGCAAGGTTTACCTCAGCGTTTTCCACGTGTTCAATCTTTTTTAATTGTTTTTCGATGCGCCCGACACAAGAGGCGCAACTCATGCCTTCAATGCTCAGAACTTCTTGATGGGTAGGGGTTTCGGTGTTTATTGTTTTCATAACAACCTCTGTCGTTTTTAACTATATTTTTAATCTCATTTTCAAATCTATAGCGACAGCATATAGGTTGACATCATGGTAAGGTCAAGCGGTTTTCTTTAATGCTTGCAAAAAACCATGCGTGAACCTTGTTGCGGTGACGAGGTAAGAGTACGAAGGCTTAAAATGAGAAAAATTGTAGATAAAAAAGAAAGGTTATGATGATCGGCGTCATGACACCTGCAAACCCGTTATGTGATACGTAGAAAGTGTTGGGAGCGTTTATCTTTACTTTGAAAGTCTTTTTGGAGCTAAGGTTTTGAAGGGCAATCAATCCTACTACCTACTATTCGAGATAAGCATGGTATCTAATCAAGCGTTTTCAAAAAAGCACGTGTACATTTCTTATGATCATAATAAGACCACTGATGACCATAAGTATGAGCAGCATTATCCTAAACTGACGGATACTAATTCCTGCCAAAAATCGTTTGCCAATAATATTACCGATAACGGCGCCCAGTCCTAATATAAGGCCATACACCCATATCTTTAGCGTGAGTATCCCAAAAAAGGTATAACTAACGATTTGAACAATACCTACAAAAAAAGAGTTAGCCGTTTTGGTAGCAATAAGACTTTCTTTTTCTAGCCCAGCATTCATATAAAAAGGGTTGAGTATCGGCCCAAGACCACCCACTAATGTGCTCGTAAAAGCGATGGCAAAACCAACAGGCATAAAACCTGCTTTTGGCATATCAAACGTTTTACTT